>DXFI01000220.1 GCA_019114565.1 Candidatus Desulfovibrio intestinigallinarum
AGAAGGAACAGGAGCGTCATACATTTCTATTTAACTCTGGGCCGGGCGGCGCTGTGCCGCTGCCTCGCGTTTTCACCTTTCATTATGTGCGGGTTTTGGGGAAGATGGGGGAGTTTGAGGGGGAAGAAACACCTTTTTGCCGCGAGCAGCGACCCAACGGGCGGCCGAAGGCCGTGTCCGTCAGGCGACGCAGGAGCCTTACGGACATCGACAGCAGAGCAAAGGGGTTTCTTCCCCCTCAAAAAAACGTAATGAGCCCAGCTCCCTAACGCAGACCTACGAGGCGGCGGAGCAGGGGGACGGTGCGGGGTTCCGCGGGCTGCCGCCAGCCGGAGTCGCGCCGGCTGTCGGAGAAGCGCAGGCGCACGGAGTCCAGCCGGGGCGCGCCCTGATCGTCGGCGTCCACGGCAAAGAAGAACTGGAAGGGAATGTCCGCATTGGGACGCAGGGACATGAGCCTGCGCACGAATTCCAGCGAGGAGCCGAAACGGAGGTCATAGCTGCGCCACTGGCGGACGGCGGGCGCGAGCATGTCGTTGCGGTCGGCATCGGGCACGGTATCCAGCACGGGCAGCAGGGCGAATTCAAAGAAGGCCCCGGCCTCGACGGAGCGGGAGGCAAGCGCGGCCGCGGCGTCCCGCGGCATGGCTGGCCGGGGTTCGGAGAAGGGCGTGCGCAGGCGGCCCAGCAAATCGAGCCCGGCGGTACGCACGACGGAACCGCTGTCCGGCAGGTCGGCCCGCAGCAGGGCGTCCGCTCCGGCGGGAGACACGCCGACGGGGCGCTCCTGCCAGATAACGCGCCAGAAGAAGGGCGCAAAGGCATCCGGCAGAACGACGACTTCCTCCAGCACGGCATCCCGCCGGCTCGTATCGGCCCGCAGGGCTTCCGTGACATGCGACGTGTGCAGCGCGTTGAGCCCCGCGCCCAGCAGCGGATAGACAAAGACCCAGAGGAGGGCAAGACGGGCGGCCGCGAGCGCCGAGCGCTTGTCCTGATAGTTGCGGCGACGGGAGGCGCGGCAGCGCCAGACGGTCCAGAGCAGGGGCAGGGTCAGCAGAAAGTCAATGATGAAAACGGCATTGAGCCGGACGCGTTCGGCGGAAAAGGGTAGGAAAATGAGCGTGCCGTAGGTGGTGACGCAGTCCAGCCAGATGTGCAGGAGCACCATGCAGACCATGCAGAGCCAGACGGCGGGGAAACTCCAGCGGCCCGGAGAGGACGAGGAGAGATAGATGCGTTCGGAAGAACCGCCCCGCAGCAGCGGCAGCGCCGCCAGCGCAAGCAGCAGCGCAAAGACGGGGACGGCGGGCAGGGCATGCGTGATGCCGCGATGCAGGAGCAGGGTCGTCAGCGGATCGTTGCCGAACAGAATGTCGATATCCGGCGCGGCGGCGGCCAGCGCCCCCGCGAGAACTGCGCGGGGCGGACGACGACGCAGGGCCAGCATGGCGACGGCGCCGCTGGCGGCGTGGGTGATCGGGTCCATGAGGGCCTCCGGCAGCGCACGCGCCTACTGGCGGAAGGGGCTGCGCTGCTTGGGTACATCGGGTGACGAGGAAGGGAGCTCCTGAAGCGGTTGCAGTCCCACCGAGCGGCGCATGGCGTTTTCCTGCTGGAGCATGCGCCAGCGCTGGGTTTGTTCCATGATCGCAGGCTGATTCATGTAGTACAGGCGCTGCTGAATGGAGCTGCTGCCCGTGACGGGGTAGCGCATGGTTTCGGCTACCGGCGGACGCTCCGGCGGCAGTCGATCCGCCGTTCCCGTCCCGATATCCTTAGGGCCGCAGCCCACAAGCAGGCAGGCGGCAAGGCAGAGGGGAAGCAGCGGAGCGGAAGGGCGGAACAGAAGGCCGCTATGCGGGAAAAGGTGTGCTTTTATCATTTCATCCATTATAGCCGCACTCCGCGCCGGAGACAAGGAGCCTTTGACCTTGGCGCTTTTTTTCCGTATGGTGGGCCGGTTTTCACAAGAGCGTTCCAGCTTTGAAAAAGGCTGAACGCGAGGCGGCGGCACAGCGCCGCCCGGCCCGAAGTGAGCGGAAAAACGCTTTTTTTCGCGAAGCGACAGGCCGTAAGGTTTGAAGTGCGCAGCATTTCAGCCCGAACATGCTCAAGGGCCCGCGCGGACCTGCCGCAGGGCCGACGCCGGGACAGGAAGTCCCGAGCCTTTACGGAGATATTTTCATGCGCGAACCCAGTTGCGGCATCACCCCCGAAGGGTGGCCCCTGATCGGTTTTCTGGCTCTGATATCCCTTGTCTGCGCTCTGCTCGGCTGGGCTGTGCCCGCCGTGCTTGTGCTGGCTCTGTGCTGGTTCTCTCTGCATTTCTTCCGCGATCCCGAGCGGGTGACGCCGCAGGCCCCCGGGCTGGCCGTCAGCCCGGCGGACGGCCGTGTCGTGCGTATCGAACACCGCCGCGATCCCCTGACCGGCGAAAAGCGCGCCTGCATCAGTATTTTCATGAACGTCTTCAGCGTCCATGTGAACCGCGCTCCCGTGACCGGCACGGTGGAAGAAGTGCGCTACTGGCCCGGTAAGTTCCTCAACGCGGCCGTGGACAAGGCCAGCAGCGAAAACGAACGCTGCGCCTGCCTGCTGCGCGATGCCGACGGCGCGCAGTGGACCTGCGTGCAGATCGCCGGGCTCATTGCCCGCCGCATCATCTGCCGTGCGGACGAGGGCGACACGCTGGCCCGCGGGCAGCGCTTCGGCATGATCCGCTTCGGCTCGCGTGTTGACCTTTATGTGCCGGAGGGCTATCTTCCCGCTGTGTGTATCGGCGAAAAGGTCTTCGCCGGACAGAGCATTCTGGCGCAAAAGAGGGACGACGCCTAGCGTCGCCCGTTACGTTTACGGAGCTTTCATGGAACCGAACATGGAAACGCCTCCCCGGCCTCAGGATACCGTCAAGCCCGTTCACAAGGGCGTGTACCTGCTGCCGAATCTGATCACCTCGCTGAGCATGTTCCTCGGCTTCCTGTCCATGGTCTGGGCCGTGCAGGGGCGCATTGAGCATGCCGCCTTT
>DXFI01000221.1 GCA_019114565.1 Candidatus Desulfovibrio intestinigallinarum
GATTGACGGGGTGAGTGCCGGAGCACTTTTAGCTGATCGAGGCTACGATACGGAGAATATTCTCCGCAAAGCAGGTGAAACCGGTTGCCAGGTTGTCATCCCGCCAAAGAAAAGTCGTAAAATATTACGCAGCTATGACAGAGAGCTCTACAAAGTCAGGCATCTTGTCGAGAATACTTTTCTGCATCTCAAACGCTGGCGGGGAGTTGCCACACGGTATGCCAAAAGATGCGCCTCTTTTCTTGCCGCCGTTCAAATTAGATGCATATTTTTGTGGGCAAATATAATTTGACGACACTATCTAGGCGACAGCCTTACGGGCATCGACAGCAGAGCAAAGGGATTCCTTCCTCCTCAAAAAGCTTTCTGAAAAAACATAGCAACCATGAACGCCGTTATTTCTGTTCTTTTGCCTGTCTACAATGCCGCTGCGGACGGTGGCGCAGCCTTGCGGGCCTGCATGGCCAGTCTGGCCGCGCAATGCGGTACGCCGGACGCGCCTCTGCCACCGGTGGAAATTCTTGCGCTCAACGACGGTTCTTCCGATGCGAGCGGAATAATTCTGGACGAGCTGGCGTGCTCATGGCCCGGACAAAACGCGCCCGCGTTGCGCGTCGTGCATCTGCCGCACGGCGGCATTGCCCCGACGCTCAACAGAGGGCTGGAGCTGGCCGAGGGAACGTATATTGCCCGCATGGACGCGGACGACAGCTGTCATCCGCAACGCCTGGCCCGGCAGTACGCCTGCCTGAACAGCGACGCTTCTCTGGGCGTCTGCGCAACGCAAGTCACCTTTGGCGGCGATCCTGCAACTGCCTACGGCTTTTCCCATTTTGTCCAGTGGCAGAACGCTCTCTGCACAGCGGAAGAGATACGGGACGCGCGCTTTCGGGACACGCCAGTGTGTCACCCCGCCGTTCTGTTCCGGCGAGAGCTTGCGGAGCGTCTGGGCGCATATCGTGATGGAGACTTTGCGGAAGACTGGGAACTCTGGCTGCGCTGGCTGGATGCGGGCGTGCGCTTTTTCAAACTGCCGCAGGCCCTGTATCAGTGGAACGATCCCCCGCAACGTCTGACACGCACGGACAGCCGCTATGGCGACACGGCCAACGACAGCCTGCGCGCTTTCTGGCTGCGCCGGGAATGCCGACGCCGCGCGCCGCGGCACATCTATGTCTGGGGAGCCGGACGCATGGCCCGTCGCCGTCTGGCTCCGCTCTGGGACGATCGCCTGCGCCCCGCGGCCTTCATCGACATCGACTCAAAGAAAATCGGGCAGCGCGTCCGCACAGTGCCCGGCGGACCTGTGCCCGTCATTGCGCCCGCCGCCCTTCCTCCCGCAACGGATGACAGCCTGCTCCTCAATGCTCTGACGGCCCACGGCGCCGCCGAAGAGGCCGCCCGCTGGCTGGAGAAACATGGCTGGAGGCAGGGGCGTCACTGGCTGCTGACATAGAACGTTTCAACTTTGAAAAAGGTGAAACGCGAGGCGGCGGCACAGCGCCGCCCGGCCAAAAGTGAGCGGAAAAACCGCGTTTTTTCCGCGAAACGACAGGCCATGTGGTTTGCAACGCACAGTGCGCGGGTTTTGGGGAAGAAGGGGGAGTTTGAGGGGGAACCACGAAAACGCCTTTCCTCGCTCCGCTACAGAAAGGCTGAGCCCTTTTTGCCGCAGGCAGCGACCCGACGGGCGGCCGCAGGCCGTGTCCGTCAGGCGACAGCCTTACGGACACCGACAGCAGAGCAAAGGGGTTCCTTCCCCCTCAAGGTATCTGGCAAACGGGATACAACGGCCCGCAAAGCAGCAGGGGGAAAGAGCAAGAGCTCTTTCCCCCTGGCCTTGAGGAGTATGTACCGCGCATGCGGTATGGCAGACATCACCGCTACATGGCGGCGATTTGGCGCTGGCGGTTCTGGATGACGCGCCCCATCCATTGCCGCAACTGCTCTATATCGGCCTGCTGGGTCTTTTCGGAGGCATCCAGCAATGTCCGCAATGTGTCGATATCCTTGCGCAATGCGCTGGTATCCTCCTTGGACTCATCCATGTGATCAGCCATGCGCTGCACCAGCCCCTGCAGGACAAGCAAAATGCCTTCAAGAGCCGTCGTCTGGCGCTCGATGAGCTGCAGAGCAGCCGGCGGCAGCGGAGAAGGCGTATGCTCTTCCGGCAGGGCCAGCTGCGTTTCCGAAAGCGCCACGGCATTGCGCGGGAAGAGGGTCTGCAGGGCCTCATCCACCGCAACGGCCGTACGCGATTTCTGCATCTGATCAAGAATGGCCTGGATGACATCCAGAGTTTCCGAACGATACCGGCGCCGGCGACCTTCGCCGACGCTGGGAATGTAGGCGGCAAAGCGCTTGCAGTAATAGCGGGTCGTCGATTCCGGCAGGGAAAAATGACGGGAAATATCCGCTATGCTCAATAACGCTTCCGTCTTGGGCGATTTTCTCATATTGGCCCCTCCGTTACACAGTCAGACGAACGCGCATATCCCTTGCAGGGCCTCGGGGTACGCCCTCGTTCGCCTCGTCACTACAAGTCCCCGGCGTTGCAGATACGCCGGGCCCCTCCCCTCTTTGCCGTTCCCCGGACCGCAGCCGGAACAGGCCGCGGCACGGCGTGCTCCCGGCACTGTCCAGAGCGTTTTGCCTTTTAAAGAAGGTAAAACGCGAGGCGGCAGTACAGCGCCGCCCGGCCCAAAGTGAGCGGAAAAACCGCGTTTTTTCCGCGAAACGACAGGCCGTATGGTTTGAAACGCAAAGCGTTTCAAACCGGAAACACTCTACAGAACACGGCGCACGGCGATCAGACGCTTGCGCCAGTGCGGTTCGTCCAGACTTTCCACGCGAACCTTCTCGCCGCGCCGGGGGCTGTGAATGAACGCATTGTCGCCGGTGTAAATGCCGGTATGCAGTCCCCGGGGGCTGTTGCCTGTACGAAAGACAACGATGTCTCCCGCCCTGGCCATGCCAGAAGGAATCTTGACGCCGGTTCTGGCCTGATCGCTGGTGACACGGGGAATGGAAACCCCGTTTTGCTTGTAGGCCCACCAGATCAGCCCCGAGCAGTCAAAGCCCTTTTGCGGCGACGCTCCGCCAAGGCGATAGTTCTTTCCCATCTGCTTATAGGCAGTAGCAACAATGCGTTGCGCCTTTTCCGGCGGCGGTCCGTTGTCTATCTGAGGCCCGAGCAATCCACAGCCGCCAAGCATGAAGGCAGTCAGCAGCGCGAGACATGCCCTCATCAGACCAGGATGCAGATGTCTGTGCCTGTACATGACTTCTCCCTCTTCTCGTCCGTCCATCAGAAAATGGAAAAAAATTCCCTTGTGCCGTTGCGGACGAAAAGAACGCAAAAATTCTGCACAGGGAATTTTCAAGCGCAATGATAGCGCAATATTACTGTAAAAGGAAAGAATATTTTTTATTTTACACAAAGTATAAACATTTTTTATTTTTTATTTAAATATAATTTTGAAATTTTTTATCTCTTAAAATTACAAAAGGTTGCTCAAATTCCTTTTTAAAATAGACTTTTTCAATAGAAATTTTATACAATATCTAAAAAATTATTTTCTTTTTTCTTTTCATATGCCCTAAACTTTTCTGACAACCGGCATATCGCAAAAAAGGGGAACCGGAAACGTCGTTCCGGTTCCCCCGCGGGAAACACACTCAGGCAGATGCCGGAGCCTTTTCACCTTGAAACGCTGTGCGTTTCAAACCATACGGCCCTGCCGCCTCGCATTCACCTTTTTCAAAGTTGAAACGCTCTAATTGCCGATGATGAAGGCATGCGGATACAGGGAGCGCAAGCGGTTAAGCTGATTGCGGGCCGCAGCCGTATCCGGCCACGGGCCGACCTGCACGTTCCAGAGGTTGTTGCTTCCGAAGATGGTCCGCGCTCCCATGCCGGACGACCTCACCTTGGAAACCAGTCGTTCCGCATTATCCTTGTTGCCGAAGGCGCCGATCTGCACAAAGAAGCTGCCCGCAAGTTCGGTGACGCTGCCGCCTTCGCCGCCCCAGCCGCCGGAAGAAGCGGAAGAACCGGACGATTCTCCGCGCTGGCTCGCTGCCTGCGCCAGTGCGGCGGCCACGGGCGAACTTTCTTCCGCCTCCGGCACATCGCCTATGCTCTGAATACGGACGCGCCCCGTCCCGTTGGCAACAATGCCGATGCGGGTCCCGGCCGCCCGGGAAAGATCAATAACGCGATCATCCACAAAGGGGCCGCGGTCGTTGATGCGCACAATGACGGATTTTCCATTGCCGATATTGGTGACGCGCACCTTGGTTCCCAGCGGCAGAATCTTGTGCGCCGCCGTCATGGCATACTGATTGAATCGTTCGCCGCTGGACGTGGTCTTGCCGTGAAAGCCCGGCCCGTACCACGAGGCCGTGCCCACTTCCACAAAGCCGTGGGCCGACTTGAGCGGATAATAGGTTTTGCCGCGCACCGTATAGGGCTTGCTGCCGGGAACGCCGCCGGACTGCCAGGAACGCTGCCCGCAGCCTCCGGCCAGCGTCAGCGCCGCAAGAAGCAGCAGAACCAGAAAACGCACACGCACGGTCATGCATCCCTCCTGTCGGCACTGGCATCCGCCATGGCCGCGCTGCCTGCGGCAGCGGCCATGACAAGCGCCGTTTCCGCCAGCAGGGCCTGCCCCTCGCTGTCGAGCAGTCCCCGGCCGTCGGCTTCCTCCAGAAGCGCGAGCGCCTCGTCGCTGCGACCGGCTTCCAGCAGCTCCCGGGCTGCCAGCAGCGGAAGACGTTGCGGCGTATCGCCGTACAGCGCGCGCAGCAGGCTGTCATACTGTTCGCCAAAGGCATCGCGGGCCTGCCGCTCCTCCCGGGCCAGCCAGCGGGCCAGCGCGCGATTGTCGCCCTGCCCTTCCAGAAAGGAAGGCAGCAGCGCCATGCCGTGCCGCAGCACATGCAGGATGCGCTGCAACTCCCGGTTGGCGCTTTCCATGGTCTGATCCGCCAGATCCGCCAGCGGAGTGTAAAAAGCTGCGGAAACGCCCTCGCTGCGTCCCAGCTGCATCAGGCGGTTGCCGTAATGCTGGCGCTGAAAGGCGTCTTCCTTCAGTTTGGCGCATTCATGAAAGGCATAGCCCACGCACCAGTCAAGCAGCGCCTCCACAGGCCGCTGCCGGGCGTCCCCGCTGGGGTGGGGACTTGCGGCAAAGCGCCAGTCCGCAGGCAGAGTTCCTGTTTCGCCGGCGTCGGGCGAGGCCCGGAAAAGATGGTGGGCCGTATCCTTCAGACGCCAGAAGACGCCTTTGCGCATGGCCTCCCCCATCAGCTCGCGCAGACCGGAGTAGGACATGGAACCGTCGTGCTCGAAACGCCGCGCCTGTTCGGCCAGAATGAGAAAGACCTGACAGTAGTCGCGCACAAAGTCGCGCACAAAGGCTTCTCTCCGTGCCGGAACCCAGCGATCGCTCACGCCCGATCCTCCCGCAGCAGCACCCGGGCCACATCCACATCATAAAGCTTCAGAGGATCGGCCTCGGGATTGCGCTCCGCCCGGTACAGGCGCGCGGCATTCTCGATGACGGAAAGGGGAATCCAGCCGTGCCGCTCCCAGACTTCGGGATGCTGCGCCTGCCAGAGGCGGAATTCGATCTCCCCGTGTTCGCCCTGGCGCACATACACCCGGGCTTCATGATTCCCGGCCTGGGGGAAGTAATACAAACCGCGTTCGTCTTTCATGGTCCTTCCTACATTAAATAGAAGCGCATGCCGCTCCGGTCGAGATACCGCCGCGGCATGGCAAGAGAAAAAAAGCGCCTGCTCTCCCCGCAGGGAACGGGAGCCCGCGACCGCGCTGCCGTCCCGAAAAAATACTCCGGAAACATGAGCATTTTCAGTTTGAAACGCTGTGCGTTTCAAACCATACGACCTGTCGTTTCGCGGAAAAAACGCGGTTTTTCCCTTCACTTCGGGCCGGGCGGCGCTGTGCCGCCGCCTCGCGTTTCACCTTTTCCAAAGTTGAAACGCTCATGAAGGCGGACAAAAAAAGCGGCAAAGCCGGACACGCGCTGTCCGAAAGGCGTTTTTCGTCTTGTACGGCAAAAAGGGCGCTTTTGCCAAGGGTGGTTCATCCACCCTTAAAAACAGGAAAAATGCAACACATGAACAAAATTCAGCATTCTGTGTGAGCCACTGCTTTTTAAAGGGGGGGTGTTGTCATCGCTGGACAAATAGGATAGAGGAGAGGAAATTGCGCAGAAGTCCATGCCGTGAGTATGTTGCCTGTTTTTCACAGGCGATATTCCCAATCGCAACGCGCTTTTGCGATCAGGCAGGGAGCGCAGGGGCCCCAGGGCCCGCCACGCGCGAAAGCTCATCATGGCGTTTGCGTCGTGATACAACCAAACCACTTGTGGAGGTATGGCAATGGCGAAACATGCAACCCCCTTGTTGGACCAGCTTGAGACCGGCCCCTGGCCGAGCTTTGTGTCCGACATCAAACAGGAAGCGGAAAACCGCGCCAAAAATCCCAAGGGCCTCGACTACCAGATTCCGGTGGACTGCCCCGAAGACCTGCTTGGCGTGCTTGAACTTTCCTACGAAGAAAAGGAAACGCACTGGAAGCACGGCGGCATCGTGGGCGTGTTCGGTTACGGCGGCGGCGTTATCGGCCGTTACTGCGACCAGCCCGAAAAGTTCCCCGGCGTGGCCCACTTCCACACCATGCGCGTGGCCCAGCCCGCCGCCAAGTTCTACCATACCAAATTCCTGCGCGACCTGTGCGACATTTGGGATCTCCGCGGCTCCGGCATCACCAACATGCATGGTTCCACGGGCGACATCGTGCTCCTCGGCACGCAGACCCCGCAGCTGGAAGAAGTGTTCCACGATCTGACCCACAAGATGAACGTCGACCTGGGTGGTTCCGGCTCCAACCTGCGTACGCCTGAAGCCTGCCTTGGCCAGTCCCGCTGCGAATATGCCTGCTACAACACGCAGGACATGTGCTACCAGCTGACCATGGACTACCAGGACGAACTGCATCGCCCCGCGTTCCCCTACAAGTTCAAGTTCAAATTTGACGGCTGCCCCAACGGCTGCGTGTGCGCCATGGCGCGCTCCGACTTCGCCGTGGTCGGCACCTGGAAGGACGACATCAAGATCGATCAGGATGCCGTGAAGGCCTATGTGGGCGGCGAATTCAAGCCCAACGCCGGCGCTCACGCCGGTCGTGACTGGGGTAAATTCGACATCCAGGCCGAAGTGATCGACCGCTGCCCCAGCAAGTGCATGAGCTGGGACGGTTCCAAGCTGTCCATCCGCACCGCCGACTGCGTGCGCTGCATGCACTGCATCAACACCATGCCTCGCGCCCTGCACATCGGTGACGAGCGCGGCGCCAGCATCCTCGTGGGCGCCAAGGCCCCCGTGGTGGACGGCGCCCAGATGGGTTCGCTGCTCGTGCCCTTCATCTCCTGTGAAGCTCCCTACGATGACGTCAAGGAAGTCATCGAAAAGATTTGGGACTGGTGGATGGAAGAAGGCAAGAACCGCGAACGCGTGGGCGAAACCATGAAGCGTCTGTCCTTCCAGAAGCTGCTGGAAGTGACCGACATTCCGGCCGGTCCGTATCACGTCAAGGAACCCCGCTCCAACCCGTACATCTTCTTTAAGGAAGAAGAAGTGCCCGGCGGCTGGAGCCGTGACCTCGCCGAATTCCGCAAACGCCATCAACGCTAGTCAAGGGGGAGAAGAACCATGGCTTTTATTTCTTCCGGGTACAATCCCGACAAACCGATGGAAGGCCGCATCACCGACATCGGCCCCCACAAGTACGACGAATACTTCCCGCCCTTCATTAAGAAGAACTTCGGGAAGTGGCTCTATCACGAAATCCTTGAGCCCGGCGTGCTCATGCATGTGGCCGAAAGCGGCGACAAGGTGTATACCGTGCGCGTGGGCGGTACCCGTACCATGTCCATCACGCACATCCGCGAACTGTGCGACATCGCCGACAAGTACTGCGGCGGCTATCTGCGCTGGACCACTCGTAACAACATCGAATTCATGGTGGAAGACGAAGCTACCATGAAGGCCCTGCGCGACGACCTGAACAGCCGCACCTTCGCCGCCGGTTCCCACAAGTTCCCCGTGGGCGGCACCGGCGCCGGTATCAGCAACATGGTGCACACCCAGGGCTGGGTGCACTGCCACACCCCCGCCACCGACGCCTCCGGCCCGGTGAAATGCGTGATGGACGCCGTGTTCGACGACTTCAAGAACATGCGTCTGCCCGCCCCCGTGCGCATTGCTCTGGCCTGCTGCATCAACATGTGCGGCGCCGTGCACTGCTCCGACATCGGTCTTGTGGGTATCCACCGCAAGCCCCCGATGATCGACCACGAATGGGCTGACCAGCTCTGCGAAATTCCGCTGGCCGTGGCTGCCTGCCCCACCGCCGCCGTGCGTCCCACCAAGGTGGAACACAACGGTCAGAAGGTGAACTCCATCGCCATTAAGGAAGATCGCTGCATGTACTGCGGTAACTGCTACACCATGTGCCCCGCCCTGCCCATCGCGGACCAGGACGGCGACGGCATCGCCATCATGGTGGGCGGCAAGGTGTCCAACCGCATCAGCATGCCCAAGTTCTCCAAGGTCGTTGTGGGCTACATCCCCAACGAACCGCCCCGCTGGCCTACCCTGACCAAGACGGTGAAGCACATCATCGAAGTCTACGCGGCCAACGCCAACAAGTACGAACGCCTGGGCGACTGGGCTGAGCGCATCGGCTGGGAATCCTTCTTCAAGCTGACCGGCCTTGAGTTCACCCACCACCTGATCGACGACTTCCGCGATCCCGCTTACTACACCTGGCGTCAGAGCACCCAGTTCAAGTTCTAAGCCAGAGACTATAACGCCGGCGGCGCTTTGCGCCGCCGGCACAGGAGAAACAACATGGCTGACGAAAAAGATATCGTGGTTGACTTCCTCAAGAGCAAGTCCGCCGCCAAGTCCAAGTTCTACTTCAAGGACTTTCTGGAACTCTTCCCCGACAAGGGTCCCCGCGACGTGAAAAAGATCCTCACGAAGCTGGTGAATGAAGAAGTTCTGGAATTCTGGTCTTCCGGTTCCACCACCATGTATGGTCTGAAGGGCGCGGGCAAGCAGGCCCACACCGAAGGCGAAGACTAGTTTTCTCCTCATGACATTCAAAAGCGGACGCGGGAGCGAAGCGTAGGGCCTTCGGGCAACTTCGCTCCCGTTTTTCGCTTTGACGCCGCTTTTCGTTGCTATCGAAACGCGGCGTCACGCAATCCCGCCGCAACATTGCTGTTGTGGCTTTTCTTTTTTCAGCCCGGTTCCCGAAAAAACGCCCCCTTCTCTGTCTTTCCCCTGAACGCACGCTTCTGAAAGCCAGGCCGACGGCAGATTTTCGCGCTGCTGTCATAGCGCAATTTCAGTTTGAAACGCTGCGCGTTCCAAACCATACGCCTGTCGTTTCGCGGAAAAATACGTTCTTTTCCGCTCTGTTTGGTTCGGCGGCGCTGTGTCGCCGTCTCGCGTTTCACCTTTTTCAAAGGGAAAACACTCCGGCAAAAAGAAAAAACAGACGCGTCCGCTGCTGTCACGCCTTACCTTTTTACGCATTCCGACAACGCGCTTGCGTTGCTTTTTGCGCATGCTCAAGGAGTCGCCATGTCGCTATCCTTTGTTGTCTCTCCGGAAGAACAGAATTTTCTCGGCCGGACTGCGGAACTCTCCATTGCAGGCACGCTTGCGGGCAGGCAGTTGCCCCAGGCTCCCGCCCCCTCAGCAACGATCAAAAACACTATCCTCCACGAGTCTCTGGGCTCCTTTGTCACCCTGCACCGCAAGCATGCGCTGCGCGGCTGCATCGGCACAGTCATCGGGCGGGAACCTCTCTATCAGAACGTCTGGCGCATGGCCCATGCCGCCGCTTTTGAAGACCCGCGCTTTCCTCCTGTAACGCAGCCGGAATGGCCGGACATCTCTCTGGAAATATCCGTTCTCGGACCTCTGACCCCCTGCCCCGGTCCTGACGCCATTGAAATAGGAAAACACGGCCTGCTGCTGACCCGCGGCCATCGCAGCGGCCTTTTTCTGCCGCAAGTTCCCGTGGAACAGGGCTGGAATATTGAAGACTACCTGGAAAATCTCTGCCGTAAGGCCGGTCTGCCGCCCCGCAGCTGGCAGGCGGAAGATGCCGCGCTCTACTGGTACGAGGCTTTTGTCTTTCCCGCAAAACAGGTTCAGGACTAAAGCGTTTCACCTTTGAAAAAGATGAAACGCGAGGCGGCGGCACAGCGCCGCCCGGCCTGTCGTTTCGCGGAAAAACCGCGTTTTGCCGCGAAACGACAGGCCCTATGGTTTGAAATGCAACGTTTTTCAAACTGAAAATGCTCTAATCGTTCAGCGCCTCATCGTGGCGCTGACGCCAGAGGGCCACATCTTCCACGCTGATCAGAGGCATATTGTGTTCCCGGGCAAAAGCCGCAATGCGGGGCAGGCGGGCCATAGTGCCGTCGTCATTGATCAGTTCGCAGAGAACGCCGCAGGGCGGCAGACCGGCAAGACGCATCATGTCAACGGTGGCTTCGGTATGTCCGCGCCGCTCCAGCACGCCGCCCTTTCTGGCGCGCAGCGGGAAGATATGGCCGGGACGACGCAAATCATCAGGACGGGCGTGCTCCTTGATTGCAGCCTTGACCGTCGCCACGCGATCCGCTGCGGAAACGCCGGTTGTCACCCCGGAAGCGGCTTCGATGCTGATGGTAAAGGCCGTCTGCTGCGTATTGGTATTGTGCGCGCACATGGGCGGCAGTTGCAGAGCGTCGGCGTGGCTCTCGGTCAGGCACAGACAGACAATGCCGCTGCAATGGCGGATCAGCAGCGCCATCTGCCCTTCCGTCAGGCTGTGAGCGGGAAAGATGACATCGCCCTCGTTTTCCCTGTCGGCATCATCAACAACAAGGATGCCGTTGCCGCGCTGCAAAGAACTCAGCGCAGCCCGCATGCGCTCTTCGGAGGAACCGAAAGCGTCAAGCTCGGAAAAAGAAGAAGAAGAGACGGTCTGATGCATGTTTGACTCCTTTACGGTGCAACAGGCATCAGGGCGGACGGAAAACGACACCCTTAGAGCGTTGTGCCTTTGAAAAAGACAAAACGCGCGGCGCACAGCGCCGCCTGACCCGACGTAAGCGGAAAAACCACGTTTTCCGCAAAACGACAGGGTATGTTTTGAAACGCAAGGCGTTTCAAACTGAAAAGGCTCTAAGGCAGAAGACGCCGTTTTCCTGAAGTTCTCTTTCATCCGGACTGTAACCGTCGGCTTCGGAATCGCACCGAATCAGCTGCCCTTGCCCGGCAAGGCGCTCGCGGGCTTGTGGCATGTCGTCAGCACGGCATGCCCATTACCGCCGGTGGGGACTTTCACCCCGCCCTGAGAATGGCAAAAAGCTACGCTCTTTTTGACGTCATTTCAAATCAAAAATTTTCAGCGGGAAAAACGTTCTTCATCAGAGAAAGAAACGAGAAACGGCGGCACAGCGCCCCCGACCCGGAGTGAGCGGAAAATCGCGATTTTTCCGCGAAACAGCAGTCCGTATGATTTGCAACGCAACGCCTTCTACCTGAATACGCTCCGGACATCCTGACACGGCAAAAAACAGGGGCTGCCTCGCAAGAGGCAGCCCCTGTTCCACAAAAGCTGTACAGAGTGCCTGTTACTTCTTCAGCGGCATGGTCTTCGCCGTATCTACAGCATACTTGAAGAGATCCAGCGGCAGCGCGCCACGGACCATCAGATTGTTGACGACAAAGCAGGGAGTGCCGTCAATACCCAGCTTCTGGGCGTCTTCCTGATCTTCCTTGAGGATTTCCGCCACCTTCTTGCTGCGGCGATCCTTTTCCAGACGGCGCTTGTCGATCTTCAACGTATCAACAACAGTCTTGATGTAGTCATCCCCCTCGGAAACGAGCTTGTCCCGATTCTGGAAGAGCTCCTTGTAGAAGGACCAGGCAGCGTCCTCATCCTGCATGGACAGGGCCACAAAGTACTGCGCCGCAGTGACGCCGATGCCTTCGCTCAGGGGAAGATTCTTGAAAACAAGGCTCACGTTGCTGCCGTATTCCTTCAGAATGGCTTCCACGGTTGCCGCGGCCTGCTGGCAGAAGTGGCAGGTGAAGTCCGAAAAAGCCACGATACGGACAGGGGCGGAGGCCGGGCCACGCATGGGGCGATTTTCCAGCTTCATTTCCTTTTCCACAGTAGCATCCTGTTTCCACTGCCGTTCCAGGGCGCTCTTGCGGCGCACATTGGCCCCCTGCTGGGCAATATCCAGCACGGCCTCGCTGTTGTTGCGCAGAACATCCAGAACCAGCTCAGGATGCGTGCGGAAAATTTCCTGAAGCTGCCGCGTCAGAGCTTCATTACTTTCGGCGGCATGGCTCGGCGTACCGGCCCAGCACAAAGCCGCAGCCAGCATAAAGGCAAGCACACGAAAACGTCCTTTCATCTTTGTCTCCTTTAAACATTGCGGAAACATGCGCGCGTCTCTGAAGTTCTCTGTTGGTACTCCATCGGTACGCATGCCACGGAATGAGTGAACTAGAGCATTTTCAGTTTGAAACGCTGCATGTTTCAAACCATACGGCCTGTCGTTTAGCGGAAAAAACGCGTTTTTTCACTTACTTTGGGCCGGGCGGCGCTGTGCCGCCGCCTTGCGTTTCACCTTTTTCAAAGTTGAAACGCTCTATGGGAAGCTGACACGTATCAGGCCTGATTTTCCAGCCTGGCCTGCGTCTGCGCATCCTCTATTTTGTAGAGCAGCTCTTCCAGTTCCACGGGCTTCATCAGATAGCCGAAAGCGCCGCACTGCATGGCGTGAACAGCAAGCTGCATATCAGCATGCCCTGAAAGCAGAATAACCTTTATTTCGGGATACTGCTCATGAATGACCTGCAAAGCGCTGATGCCATCCATAACCGGCATTTTCACATCCATAACGACAATATGGAAGGGAGCATTTTTCAGCGCATCCAGCGCTTCCTGCCCATTACCGGCTTCGCAACAGGAAAAACCTCTTTTTTCCAGACGTTTTTTCAACAGAGAGGTAACTTCCTGCTCATCATCGACCAACAAAATATTGCTCATGATGCGTCCTTTTTTTGCATATTCTACGTACAGCAACCAAAAAATTTTGCTGAATTTTTCTGCTATAAACCGATAAAAAACGCCAAATAGCCTTGACCGAGTACCTGAAATTACCTAAACTAACTTTCGTTCACTTCATGTTTCACATGAAACACCGCACTGCGGAGGAAATATATGACACGTATCATTTCCATAGCAAACCAAAAGGGTGGCGTTGGAAAAACCACAACGACCATAAACCTTGCGGCTGCCCTCGCTGTTATGGAAAAAAAGACGCTTGTTGTGGACTGCGACCCGCAAGCTAACAGCACCAGCGGCCTTGGTCTGGCCCAGGAAAGCATCTCCGGCGACCTGTATCGTTGCTTTTACGATCCCGAAAGTACGCCGACCAACATTGCCAAAACACGCTCTCCCTATCTGGATATTATCCCGGCCAGCACAAATCTTGTCGCTGTCGAGCTGGAACTCGTGGACAAGATGGCCCGCGAATTCTTTCTGAGCGAATGCCTCAAACATGTGGAAGGCATGTATGATTATATCATACTGGACTGCCCTCCCTCGCTGGGGCTTATTACGCTGAATGCCTTTTGCGCTTCACGCGAGCTGCTTATTCCCCTTCAGTGCGAATTTTTTGCTCTCGAAGGCATCGTCAAGCTGCTCCAGACATATGAGCAGGTTCGCAAACGCCTGAATCCCAATCTGTCGCTGCTCGGCGTGGTGCTGACCATGTTTGATATCCGCAACCGCCTGACGCGCGACGTCAAAAGCGAAGTGCAGCGCTGCTTCCCGGATCATCTCTTTTCCACGGTGATTCCGCGCAATGTCCGCCTCTCCGAAGCTCCCAGCCACGGCAAATCCATCATTCATTACGACATCAAATCCAAGGGCGCGGAAGCCTACATCAGTCTTGCGCAGGAAGTCGTGCAGCGACGGCCTACGCAAAAAACTTCTGCTCTGCAGTAATCAGCCTTCGTACACCGTATGCTCAAGCGCACGGTGATCTCTAAAATGCTTCTGCCGAATGGTCGTATGGCAGCGGGCGCAGCGGAATACGAGCAGACCGCCCAGGTTCGCTGTCGTCAGATGAAAGGGATGCGCGGGATCCGTCCGCCAGTCGTCTGTTTCCGCGCCGCAGTGCGGGCACTTTACCGCCGGATCATAGGGATACTTGAAATCCCAGTATTCCAGAAACTGACGGAAATCTTCCAGCGGTTCCGCCGCCTCTTCCGGCGGCATCAGGCGGGCGAGAGCCTTTTCCACGGCGGGACGCGCCAGCTCCCACAGGGAGGCGGAAAGCTGCACGCCACACAGATTGTCCTGAGCATCCCTCAGATAAAAAATATGTTTTTCTTCAGCCATCTGCTGCATCCTCTTTTGGAGTCTTTTCAGTTTGAAACGCTTTGCGCTTCAAACCATACGGCCTGTCATTTCGCGGAAAAAGCGCGTCTTTTCCGCTCACTTTTTTCCGGGCGGCGCTGTGCCGCCGTCTCGCGTTTCACCTTTTTCAAAGGTAAAACGCTCTAAAAAATCAATCATGACTGTTTCAAAAAACAGCCGTTAATGTATCAGGGAGTACGCATGAGCGCAAACAAAGGTCTTGGTCGGGGTCTGGAAGTCCTCCTGGGCGGCAATATCGCAACGGAAAAGAGCGAAGGGCAAAACAACCTCATTGCCATTGATGCCATCGCGCCCAATCCGTCCCAGCCGCGCCGGCACTTTGACGAGGAAGCCCTCAAGGAACTGGCGGAATCCATCCGCGCTCAGGGCATCCTCCAGCCTCTCCTTGTACGTCCCGACGGTTCCGGCAATTACCAGATCGTTGCCGGGGAACGCCGCTGGCGGGCTGCCCGTCTGGCGAATCTTTCCAAGGTCCCCGTCGTCATCCGCGAGATGAGCGATAAGGAGGTCATGGCTGCGGCCCTGATTGAAAACCTCCAGCGCGAAGACCTCAATGCCATCGAAGAAGCGCAGGCCCTCAAGGAATTGCGCGACGCTCTCAATATTACGCAGGAAGAGCTGGCCAAGCGCCTCGGCAAGAGTCGCCCGGCCATTGCCAATGCCATGCGCCTGCTCCAGCTCAGCGAAAGCGCGCAGGAAGACGTGCGCTACGGACGTATGAGCGCCGGTCATGCCCGCTGCCTGCTCTCTCTCCAGGGGCCCGAAGCCCAGGAGGCCGCCGAAATCCTCCGACGCTGCATTGTCGAGGACGGCATCACCGTCCGCGAAGCCGAAGAAGCCGTGGAATGCTGGAAAAAAACGGGCTGGCTGCCCGAATACATGCTCAACAAGGGTATGGAAAACGCCCCCATTCCCCAGCCAGAAGCTCCGGCCAAGCCCACGCGTAAAAAAAGCACAGCCATGAAGCTGCTGCAACGCATGCTGAATGAGGAGCTCTGCAAAACCAGCGTCAGCGGCGACGCCACCAGCGGCCGCATCACTCTCCGCTACAACTCGCCCGAAGAGTTGCAGACCATCCTTCAGCGCCTCGGCGTTTCCCTGCCCGAAGAAAACAGCGAAGAAGCCCCTTCGGAACCCGCCGCCCCCGCGACAGCTGAAGGAGCAAGCGCTACGGAGTCTGTATAATTTGTTCGGGGGGAAGGGGAACCCCTCTGCTAGCGCGAGATGGGTTCCCCT
>DXFI01000222.1 GCA_019114565.1 Candidatus Desulfovibrio intestinigallinarum
CCCCTTTTTGCCGCAAGCAAAAGGGGTTCCTTCCCCCTCAAGACAAAGTAAGAAAGCCCTCCTTCCGTTCGGGAAGGAGGCTTTCCGTTGTTTTAGCGGCGGCCTGCGGCAGCCGTTGCGTTCGTGTTTTCTGCGACGCAAAAATTCGTTTTCGATTATCGTAGATAATGAACGTGTTCTGGTGAGGCGGTAATGTTTGAGGGGGAAGAAGCCTTCTGGTTTCTTCCCCCTCAAAAAGTCATGCGCCTGCGTTTAATTCCCCTTGAGGAAGGGCAGCGGCGGCGTGACGGCGGCCGTTACGGGCGCGACGGGATTCCATACTTCCGTCGTTACCTTGGGCGGCTGCGGACGGCGCTGCGGCGCGGCCTGCTGCTGCAGGGAAACGGAACCGGCCCCGTCGCTGCGTACCGGCGGCGTAGCGGGAGCTGCCGGAGCGGTCGGCGCGCGCAGCTTGGTGGAGGAAACGCCTGCGGGAACCTTCTGCACCGGCTTGGCGGTTGCCTGCGTCGTTGTGCGGCGCACAGTGCGGCGACGCGGCTGCACCTTGCGTTCGGTGGCGAAGAGATAGGGGAACGCGGCGGGGTCTATGAAAGCCACGCCGCCGGTGCGCAGCTGGCGCGGTTCGGACACCGCCCGCCAGTACAGGCGCGCGCCCCCGTAGTTTTTCCAGTCTTCCACCCGTTCGCTGACGCTGTAGCCTTCGTTGCGGTTGACATAGCCGGAAGAGCCCTGTCCGTACGCCGAAGGCGTCGTACGAACAACGATGGTCTGTCCCGGAACAGGAACGCCCTGCCCGTAACTTTGCTGCGCTACAGGTCGGGGAGCCACAGGCCGCCCAATGGCCTGCGCACGCGGCGAGAGCGGCGGATTGTTGATCACGATCTCTCCGGCCGTGCTGGGTATGGCTCCGGCCAGACCCAGTATCACTGCCAGTAAAGCCGTCACGCGCCAGGGAGCTTGTTTCATGTGCGGCATAGGTGACACTCCAAGATTTTACCAAGCCCATCGGCAAGGCGGCGAAAATGTTTAGAGCAATTTCCCCGGTTTGCGGAAATATCTTTTACCGGCACGGGATGATCGTTCCCGTGCCGGCCGGATTGCGAAAGCCTTACGCTTCCCCGGTTTCCCCTGTTCCCGCAGCTCCTGCCGTCCCTGTCGTCTGCGGCGCGCAAAAACGGCGGCGGACACGCAGCGGCTTGCGGCGCGGAGCGCTCTGCGCGGGCTTGCCGTCGGCGGAGGCGGGTTTGGACTGGGCGACAGGCGCGGGCGACGATGCGCGGCGGGCCAGATCGCGGGGCGTCAGGGCGCGGGGCGGCATTTCCTTGATGTGCACGTCCATCTGGGGGAAGGCCACTTCGATGTTGTGCTCCCGCAGGAGGCGTTCAATGGCAAGGCGCACATTGGAGGACGTGGACACCGCGAGGTCGTAGTCCTGCACCCAGAAGCGGAGGGTGAAATCCAGCGTGCTCGCGCCGAAGTCGCTGAACAGGACCACCGGCGTGGGATATTTAAGAATATTGTCCGTGGCGTTGGCGGCATTGAGCAGCAGCTTCATGACCAGCGCCGTGTCCGAACCGTAGGCCACGCCCACGACGACGTCGCGTCGCGTCGTGCGGCTGCTGCGCGTCCAGTTTGTCAGACGTCCTGAAACAAATTCGGAATTGGGCACATAGATGGACGCATTGTCGTAGGTTTCCACCACGGTGGCGCGGACGCTGATCTTGCGCACCCGGCCCACGGTGCCGCCCACTTCCACCACGTCGCCCACCTGCATGCTGCGGCTGAAAATAAGCAGCAGGCCGGAAACAAAGTTGTTGACGATGGTCTGCATGCCGAAACCGATACCGACGGAAAGACCCCCGGCAACCACGGCCAGATTGCTCAGTTCCATGCCGAGCGAGCGCAGGACAAAAAGCCCGAAAAGCGCCCAGGAAGCATAGGTCAGCGACGTTTGCAGGGGCGGAATGAGGGTGACGTCAATCTGGACGCGCCGGGGCAGGCGCTGGAGAAAGAGCGTTCCCATGCGCACAAAGGTGCGCGTGATGAAGAAGGCGCTGATGATGAGCAGCACCTGCAGCATGTTGAACTGGGTTGCGCCCACATTGACGCCCTGCAGCACGTAGTGGCTCAGCAGCACGACGCCGCCGGGCAGGGTGCACAGCCACAGGGAGACGGCCGCCAGCGCCAGCACCAGAATGCAGGGAGCCGCCAGCGCCAGCAGGATGCTGGCAAAGGCCGCGCTGCCGCCTTCCTTGGGCAGATTGTCGTTGAGGCGGCTGCACAGGGCCATGCTGGCCACGCTCAGCTGCAGCGCCAGAGCGCAGGAGGAGTAGAGCAGGTAGAGGGCCATGCTGTAGATATGCAGGCCGCAGAGGGTCATGGCCACGCAGATCCAGAGCAGGATGCCGGCCCCCTTCATGATGCTCTGTTCCATTTCCGGCACGCTGCCGGAGGAAGAGGTGGACGTGCCGTCGGCCGAAACCTCCACGCTTTCGCTGCTGGCTGCCGTCCGGCGATAGCGGAAGCGGCGGGAAATGATGCGCAGCGCCAGCGCCAGCAGCCAGAGGCTCAGCGCGACCACGCGCGGCAGAGGAAGATAGATGAGGCTGTAGGCGCACAGGGTCAGGGGCATGAGATGCCAGAGGGGCGAGGCGATTCGGGGGGCGGACGTATGCTGCAACTGCCGCAGGTCCCAGGCCAGGCACATCTGGCCAAGAATGAGACTCATGTTGCCCAGAGCGAGGAAGACCCGGTAAAATTCATTATCCACCGAGAGCGAGGCCCCGCCAAGGGCAAAGCCCAGACATATCCAGATGATGCTGACGCGGAAGATATGGCGGATGACGGGATGTTCGCTGCCGTGGCCGATGCGGCGGTACAGCATGATGGACAGCAGCGAGGAGATCGCGAGCATCAGCAGGCCGCGCAGGGCGGCCGTCTGCCATTCATCCGGCGTGGTGGGGATTTCCACGGGAAGGCGGATGGCGATGATCTGGGGAATGACCGACAGCATGTTGAGCGCGCCGGTCCATGCCTTGGCGCTCAGATAGGGTTCCGGGCCGTGCAGGTAATACTGCTTCCAGCTTTCCGGCAGCTGCGCGGCAATGCGCTCCGCGTCCTTCTGCATGTTGTCCAGCAGGGTCTGGGCGGGCGCCATGGCCGAATCATACCGCTTGAGCAGCGCCGTCAGGCGCGTCTGGGCCAGAGTGATGTCCTTGAGCATGGACTTGAAGTCCGGCACAAGACGAGACACATTGCTTTTCAGGGCATCGGGCAAGGAGTTGTCGATTTTATTGACGCGATCCAGCGCTGCCTGCGCCTGATCGCGGGCTTCCTGCGCGGAATCCATCAGGCGGCGCACCTTGGCGCTGTTGGCGGCGATGCTGCGGCTGATGGATTCAAGGCCGAGCGGCCAGTTGTCTATGGAGTTCTGCCAGACCACCAGCCGGTGATATTCGTCTTCGTAAGGGCGCAGTTTCTGTCCCAGTCCCGCCACCGTATCCATGAAGCTGGAGCTCTGTTCCTTGGCCGTCTGCAGGGCCTCCGCCACCTGCGTACGCTGGCTTTCCAGAAAGTCCTGCAAGACCTTGTCCGCGCTCGGGACGGCGGCTTCCTCCTGTTTCTGCCCGGCCTGCGCATCGCCGGACGAAGACGCGGGCGATTTGTCGTCGTCCGCCGCCGCCACAGGTCCGGGGACACACAGCATCGCCGTCAGCAGCACGGCAAGCAGAACCGAAAAATACGAAAAGCGAATTGATGGGTTGCGCTCCATGCAAAGAACTCCTGTCAAAAATGACGCGCGGGACGTCCGCCCTCGCGTGAGCCCGTCGGCAGGCCCTCCCGCGTCGGCTTTACAAGAGCGGCGGGCAGCGGCATAGTCGCGGCATGCCTGCATATACGACATTTTCCGATCCGATTCCACTCTGTCTGCTTCCCTGTCCCGACCTGCGCGCGGCGGCAACACTGACATCTCGCGCGCTGGAACAGGCGGGCCCGGGGCATATGCGCAGCCTCCGCGGGGCAAAGGTTCTGGTCAAACCGAATCTGCTCACGGCCACGCCGCTTGCCTGCACTTCTCCGGAAGTCACGGCGGCGGTCTGCTCCTGGCTGCTGGATCAGGGCGCGCACGTGACGGTGCTGGATTCTCCCGGATTCGGTCGCGCCGAAAGCGTCGCCCGGGCCATCGGACTTGCGGAGCTGCTGCGGCCGCTGGGGCTTGCCGTTACCGGTCCCGGCGACGCTGTGTCGCTGAAGCTGGATAACGGCTCCCGCTTCGGCGTTTCCCGGCAGGCGCTGGAGTGCGATCTCATCCTTTCCGTCCCGCGCGTCAAGGCGCACAGTCAGATGCTGCTCACGCTGGCCGTCAAGAACCTGTTCGGGCTGGTGGTCGGCATGCGCAAAGCCGTTATTCATACCCGCGAGGGCCAGTCTCCCGAAGGCTTTGCCGATGCGCTTGCGGCCTTCTGGGCCGCTCTGCCGCCGGTGGCGGCGCTGGCGGACGGCATCGTCGCCATGCAGCGTACCGGCCCCAGCGGCGGCGTGCCCCATCCGCTGGGCCTGCTGGCTGCCAGCCCTTCGGCTGTGGCGCTGGACGAAGCCCTGTGCGCCGTTCTGGGGCTGCCGCTGTCCCGGACGCCGCTGGGGGCCGCGCTGGAGCGTCGCCGGGCTCCCGGCTGCGCCGCGGCCGGATCGCAGATTCGTTATACGGATGCCCGCCCCGAAGACGTGGCCGCGCGGGACTTTGCCCTGCCGGCGGAGCTGATGCACACCTCGTTTCGCCCCGGACGCCTGCTGAAAAGCTGTCTGCGTCGCTTCTGGCTGAGCCTGCGTCCGTAGGCTTTTCGCGTTATGTTTTTTTGAGGGGGAAGGACCCCCTTTGCTCTGCTGTCGATGCCCGTAAGGCTGTCGCCTGACGGGCACGGCCTTCGGCCGCCCGTCGGGTCGCTGCTTGCGGCAAAAAGGCCCAGCCTTTCCGAAGCGAAGCGAGGAAAGGCGTTCCCGTAGTTCCCCCTCAAACTCCCCCTTCCTCCCCAAAACCCGGGCATTATTTGCGGAGGGCTGGGGACGGAATCTCTCATTAGAAAATAGCTTTCAGAGTGTTTCAACTTTGAAAAAGGTGAAACGCGAAGGCGGCGGCACAGCGCCGCCCGGCCCGAAGTGAGCGTAAAACCGCGTTTTTTCCGCGAAACGACAGGCCGTATGGTTTGAAACGTAACGCGTTTCAAACTGAAAATGTTCTAGACATCCAAGGAGACTGCCATGCCTGTCATTCTGCCCGGAGAAACCGATCTTTATGCCCTTACCGACAGCCGTCTTTCCCTCGGCCGTCCTCTGGAAGAGGTCGTTCGGGCGCTGCTCGGCGCGGGTATCCGCATTATTCAGTACAGAGAAAAGAAGAAAAAGGGTGGCGAAATGCTGGAGGAATGCCGCCTTATGCGCCGCCTCTGCGACGAGTACGGGGCCTGCTTCATTGTGGATGATCATGTGGATCTGGCCATGATCTGCCATGCCGACGGCATCCATATCGGGCAGGAGGACATTCCGTTGCCCGAGGTGCGCGCGCTGGTCGGCCCGGGCATGTGCCTTGGCCTGTCCACGCACAGCCCGGAACAGGCGCGGGAAGCCGTGCGTCTGGGCGCGGACTATATCGGCGTAGGCCCCATTTTTGCCACGCAGACAAAGGAAGACGTGGTGGCCCCGGTGGGATTTGCCTATCTGGACTGGGTGGCGGCCAATCTTTCTTTGCCTTTTGTGGCCATCGGCGGCATCAAGGAACACAATATCGGCGAAGTGGCCCGCCACGGCGCGCGCTGCTGCGCGCTGGTTTCCGAACTGGTGGGCGCGCCGGACATTGCCGCAAAAGTGTCTGCCGTCCGCGAGGCCATGAAAGCGGGAAGAGCTGGTTAGGCTCGGGACTCATTATGTTTGTTTGAGGGGGAAGGATCCCCTTTGCTCTGCTGTCGATGCCCGTAGCTTCCTTCGTCGAACGGGCACGGCCTGCGGTCGTCCGTTGGGTCGCTGCTCGCGGCAAAAAGGGCCAGCCTTTCCGCAGCGAAGCGGGGAAAGGCGTTCCCGTAGTTACCCCCTCAAACTCCCCCATCCTCCCCAAAACCCGCGCGCGGAGTCTGACGGGTAAAAATGGACTTTTTTGTAACATGTAATGATATTTTATTTTTTATATCATTGCATGCATGAACATCTCGGAAAATCAACAGCAGATAATGAGTCCTGACCCTATCTGTCTTGGTGGGAGGCCTTGTTTCTGTGTGAAGCGAAAAATCCGATTGCCTTTCCCCCAAAAACAAAGAATGCCCAGCCAGGCTCTTACCTTTTGCGGATGCGGAAGCGGCCTTCGGAGATGGTCAGGCCCGCGAGGATGAGGGCCATGCCCAGCACGGCCAGCAGGGTGACGGGTTCTCCCAGCACCAGCAGCGACGTGCCCACGGTCACCAGAGGAATCAGGTAGATATACTGGCTGACGCAGACGGGACCGAGGCGGGTCAGGGCGAAGTTCCAGAGCACGAAGCAGAGGGCCGAGGCTCCGAGGCCGAGGAAGAGGAGATTGCCTGCGGCCAGCGGCAGGAACAGCCGGTCCACATCCGCGCTGACGCCGGCAAAGGGGAGCACGGGCAGCATGAGCAGCAGACCCCAGCCGAAGATGCGTCGGGTGGCGAGCGCGGTGTCGTGCCCCAGCTGGCCGATCTTCCGTGTCAGGATGGAGTAGAAGGCCCATGTCAGCGCCGCCAGCATGGCGAGCAGATCGCCCAGCGGATTCAGGAGCAGCACCGCGCCGCTGTTGACGTTGATGCAGACAATGCCGGTCAGGGCAAAGGCAAAGCCGACAAAGAAGCGCAGACGCAGCTGCTCGCCGAGCAGGATGCGGGCCAGCAGGGCTGTAAAGAGCGGCGAGATGGCCACCAGCACGCCCACGTTGGAGGCCAGCGTATACTGCAGCGCGATATTTTCCAGCAGAAAATACAGGGTGACGCCGCAAAGACCCGCTCCGGCAAAGAGCAGTTCGTGCCGGGCGCCGTCCACGCGCAGCCGGTGCGGACAGACGCACCAGAGCGCAATCATGCCCAGCAGGAAGCGCAGGAAAAGAATTTCCGCCGGCGCAAAGATGCTCAGCAGAACCTTGGTGGAAACAAAGGTAATGCCCCAGACAACAGCGCAGCACAGCGCCGCGCTGTGAGCGGCCCAGCGGGAAGAGAGACAGACGGCGTTCATGGGCCCGTTATTGGCGCTTCGCGTCCGCGCGTCAAGAGCGTTCCGCCATTGAAAAAGACAAAACACGAGGCGGCGGCCCAGCTCCGCCCGGCCCAATGCGAGCGGAGAAAGCTCGTTTTTTTTGCGAAACGACAGGCCGTATGGTTTGAATTGTGCAGCGTTTCAAACTGAAAATGCTCCAGGAGCAGGGCTCACTATCAAGTGGTCCTTCTGTGGGATAACATATAAAAATAAAATATCAGGATATATTATGTGCGGGTTTTGGGGAGGATGGGGGAGTTTGAGGGGGAAGGAACCCCTTTTTGCCGCGAGCAGCGACCCAACGGGCGGCCGAAGGCCGTGTCCGTTAGGCGACGTAGGAGCCTTACGGACATCGACAGCAGAGCAAAGGGGTTCCTTCCCCCTCAAGACAAAACATAATGAGTCCTGACCCTGGAGGACGGCAGGGCGGGGCTTGCGGAGAATTTGCCTTGGAGCTGCAAATGTCGTAGACATACGCCGTACATCCGCCTTTTGCGCACAGCGCTTTCCGCTGCGGGCAGCCGACCCGTATTGGCGCGGCGGATGCGCCGCATCGGGGCATGACGCCGCGCTGACTGCCCGTCGATGCCGACCGCACGCAATTTCGCCGCCGAAAGCGGCGGCACAAAGGACACTGTCATGAGCAACGTCGTTACCCGTTTCGCCCCCAGTCCCACGGGGCATCTGCACATCGGCGGCGCGCGTACCGCCATTTTCTGCTGGCTGCTGGCCCGTCATTATGGCGGGCAGTTTCATCTGCGCATTGAAGATACGGATTTGCTGCGATCCAAACAGGAATATACGGATTCCATTCTGGCTTCCATGCGCTGGCTCGGTCTGGACTGGGACGGCCCGCTCAACTATCAGACCCAGCGGACGGAACTCTACAACAGCTATGTGGACCGCCTGCTGGAAACCGGCCATGCCTACTGGTGCTCCTGCACGCCGGAAGAAGTGGAAGCCATGCGCGAGCATGCCCGCGCCCACGGCCTCAAGCCCCGCTATGACGGCCGCTGCCGCGACAAGAATCTTGGCCCCGGCGAGGGCCGCTGCGTGCGCCTGCGCATTCCCCAGACCGGCAAGGTCGTCTTTGACGACATGGTGAAGGGCAAGATTGCCGTGGATGTCAGCGAGCTGGACGATATGGTCATCCGCCGCGCCGACGGCATGCCCACCTACAATATGGCCGTGGTGGTGGACGACCACGAAATGGGCATTACGCACGTCATCCGCGGCGACGACCATGTGTCCAACACGCCGCGCCAGATTCTGATTTACGAGGCGCTGGGCCTGCCCGTGCCGCGCTTCGGCCATGTGCCCATGATTCTGGGGCCGGATCGTCAGAAGCTCTCCAAGCGTCACGGGGCCCGTGCCGTCATCGAATATCAGCGTGACGGTCTGCTGCCGCAGGCGCTGGTCAATTATCTTGTCCGTCTGGGCTGGTCGCACGGCGATCAGGAAATCTTCACGCAGGAAGAGCTGATCCGCTTCTTTGACGGCTCCAATCTCAACCCCGCCGCCGCGGCCTTTGACCCGGCCAAGCTGGAATGGTGCAACGCTCACTTCATGCGGGAAATGCCGCTGGCGGAGCTGGCGGCCCTGACGCGTCCCTTTGTGGAGGAGGCCGGGCTTTCCCGTCATGGCCGGCCGCTTGAGGACGGCGAATGTGAAACGCTCTGCGGCATGTTCCGCGAGCGTTCGGCCAACCTCAAGGATCTTGCCCACAGCTTCGCGCCTCTGCTGACCGAAGCGGCGGAGCTGACCTATGACGAAAAGGCTGCGGCCAAGAATCTGACGGAAGCCTCCCGCGCTCATCTTGCGGCTTTGTCCGGCGTTTTCGGGGCCTGCGCTTCCTTTACGGCTCCCGAACTGGAGGCTGCGCTCAATGCCTATGTGAGCGATAACGGCCTCAAGTTCAAGGACGTGGCCCCGGCGCTGCGCACGGCGCTCATGGGCTTCATGGGCGGTCCTCATCTGCCGGAAATCATGGCATTTCTGGGCAGGGAGGAAACGCTGGCCCGTCTGGAACGCGCCGCGCGGGCATAACTCGCCGGAATCCTGAACCGCATTGCTTTCCGGCAGTCCCGGCGGCTGCCGGAAAGCATCCGACCACGTGGAATATCATGGACGTAGAACGTACCCCTCTGGAAGGCGTTTTTCTGATCAAACCCAAGATCTGGGGCGACGAACGCGGCTATTTTGTGGAAACCTGGCAGCAGGAGCGCTACGCCCGCGAGGTGGGCATCACCCTGCCCTTTGTTCAGGATAATCATTCCATGTCCCGCTACGGCATTTTACGCGGTCTTCATTTTCAGAAGACGCGGCCGCAGGGCAAGCTCGTGTATGTTTCGCTGGGCAGCGTCTTTGACGTGGCGGTGGATATTCGCAAGGGCTCGCCCACCTATGGCCAGTGGTACGGCGTGGAGCTGACCGCCAAAAGTCAGTGGCAGCTCTGGGTGCCGCCGGGACTGGCGCACGGCTTTGCCGTAACAAGCGAGGTGGCGCACTTTCATTACAAGGTGACGGACGTGTATTGTCCCGAGGATGAAGGCGCTATCCGCTGGAACGATCCGACCATTGGCGTGCGCTGGCCCATTGCGGAACCGCTGCTGTCCGAGAAGGACAAAGTTGCGCCGCTCTGGCGTCCCTGAGGTACGCCGGACGAACCTGCATGACAGGCGCGGCGATGCGCGCAGGGGCGGATTGTCCGCGCCTGCGCCGTATTGCGCCGCGCTCCAGTCGTGCCCGTAGCCTGCCGGAGGACCCCCTCCATGACGCAACCCCCGTTTTCGAGGTCTTCATGAAGTCCTTCCCCCGCTCTCTTGTGTTCCGAATTCTGCTGTTGTGCTGCTTTGCGCTGTATGCCTTCGGCGTTCCGTCGGCCAGTACGGCGGCCGAACCGGCGGAAAATGCGCTGGACTTCGTGACTATCCGCCTCGGGCATGGGGAGCGCGCCGTGCTGGTCGTGGGCGGCATTCAGGGCGACGAACCCGGCGGGTTTTCGGCGGCAACGCTGGTGGGCACGCGCTACGAGATTCAGGAAGGGGCCGTCTGGGTCGTGCCGAATCTCAACTTCCCCAGCATCATTCGCCGTTCGCGCGGCCTGCACGGCGACATGAACCGCAAATTTGCCAAACTGCCGGAGAGCGATCCCCAGTACGACACTGTCCGCAGGATTCAGGAACTTATCCGGCATCCGCAGGTGGGGCTTGTTCTGAACCTGCATGACGGCAGCGGCTACTACCGCCCGCGGCGCGAGAGCGCTCTCTGCAATCCCCGGCGCTGGGGACAGAGCATCGTCATAGATCAGGAGTGCCTGGAGCCGCATATCTTCATGTACCAGCTGGGGCAGGAGGCCGCCTCCGTGGCGGAAACGGTCAACGGGCAGCTCATGGCCCCGCTGCACCGCTATCATGTGCATAATACGCGCACGGCCGAGGGCGACCGGGAGATGGAAAAGAGCCTCTCCTATTATGCCGTGCGGCACGGCAAGGCGGCCTTTGGTCTGGAGGCCAGCAAGGAATTCGGCGTGGCCCTGCGCGCCTACTATCACCTGCTGATGATTGAATCTTTTTTACAGCAGGCCGGAATCCGCTTTTCACGGGATTTTGAACTGTCGCCCTCCGGCGTGGAAAAGGCCCTGCGGGAAAATCTCGGCGTCGCCTTTGCGGGCAACCGGGTTTTTCTGCCGCTGGAAGACGTACGCCCCTTCCTGAACATGGTGCCGCTGCCCCGCGATGCCGCCCGGACGGCCGTCACGTCCAAGCCCATTATGGCCGTTCTGCCCCACGATGACGACAGGCGGCTGTGCGTCCATTACGGCAATCGTCTGCTGACCAGCATTACCCCGGAATGGCGGGAAATGGACGCCAGCATTGACGGCGTGGAGATTGTGCTGGACGGCGAACGGCGTATGGCCGGTTTCGGCCAGGTGCTGCACGTGCATTCCTCGCTGGAGGTTCGCCCGCGGGAGGGCTACCGCGTCAATGCCATCGGCTATGATTCCGGCAAAGACGACGAAAGCGGGCTGCCGCTGAAACGATCCGTCTTTGTGGAGCGTTTTTCCGTGGATAAACGGGGGCGGGTTTACAGGGTCGAGGTTTACAGGGGGGAACGCTTCTGCGGCATGTTCCTGATTCGCTTCGACGACTGATACGGAAAACGGAGGAGGGAAAACAGCCTGTCTGACAGGACGTTTTCCCTCCTCCGTTTTTTATTTCTGCAAGAGCGCCGGGACTTGCGCTCTTTCAGTTTGAAACGCTGTGCATTTCAAACTATACGGCCTATTGTGTCGCGGAAAAAGCGCAGTGTTTTCGCTCACTTTTGGCCAGGCGGCGCTGTACCGCCGCCTCGCGTTTCACCTTTTTCAAAGTTGAAACGCCCTAAAAGAAAATATCCTTCTTTTGCCGGGGGACGAGTGCCGCGGGGAAAGCGTCGGCGGCCCCGCAACGTCGCATCCTCCCAAGCAAAGCGCGTTGGGGGAAGGATGGGGGCTGGGGGAAGGAAACAGCCCTTGCGCGCCAGCCAAGGGGGTTTCCTTCCCCCTGAAGAGCAATTTAGCGTACAGGCCCTAATGCGTGCTTTCCGGCGCGGGGGTCGCGACGGGGTGCATGGCGGCCGCCGCAAGACGGGTCGCCAGGTCCTTGACCTTGTCGGTTTCGCACCACTGGGCAAAGAGGCTGCGCCACTGGCCGAAGTCCATGAAGGTCTGTTCCAGCTGTGCCTCGTGCATCTGTACCCAGGCATTGAAGAGCTGCATGCGGGTCTGGAAGGACGAGCTGTCAAAGACCATATCGGCCATCTGGCGGGGCATGGCCTTGCCGTCCAGATGCTGCACCACAAAGCTGCACACGGCCTGCTGGGAATTCTCAAAGGAGGCCGTCTTGCCGTTGAGTTCTTCGGCCAGCGGCAGAAGGTGCGCGTATTCTTCCCGGATGCGGGTCATGGCCTTGTCGGGAACGGCCAGATAGAGCGTATGCTCGCCGTCCACGTCGTCGGCGTCGGCCTTTTCGGCAATGAAGTAGAAACGCAGCCAGTTCTCGAACATGACGGCTTCAAGAATGCTGACGACGGCCTGCTGAAATTGTTCCTGCTCTTTGGGCATGGGATTGGTTCCTCGCTGAAGGTTGCATACTGTCCCGCACGCCGGACGGCGGGAAACGGTCTGGGCATTGGCGGGGAAAAGTGTACGGATGCGGGCGGGACGCGTCAACACCCCTGCGGCTGCCGGGAAGGGAGATCGTCCCTTTCTGGCGTGCCGGGCGCTTTTGAGCTATGCTTATAATTTCCGGTTGCGGAAATTTTGCCGATGGATGTTTGTATCTGTTTGCGCCGCGTTCCGGCAGGTCGTTCCGACCATCTTTCTTTCGCACATTAAACTTCCAGTTATGGATTCCATGATAGATTTCAGACAACGATTGAATGACGCCCAGTATGAAGCCGCCACCTGCGGCGACGGTCCCGTGCTGGTCGTGGCCGGCGCGGGCAGCGGCAAGACCCGGACCATCGTGCACCGTCTGGCCTGGCTGGCGGAACAGGGTGTTTCGCCTTCGTCCATGCTGCTGCTGACCTTTACGCGCAAGGCTGCGCACGAAATGCTGCAACGCGCGGCGGAGGTCGGCGATCAGAGCCTTACGGGCGTGCAGGGGGGAACGTTCCACTCCTTCGCTTTCGGCGTCCTGCGCCGCTGGCGGCCGGAATGGCTTGAGGGGCGCGGCTTTTCTCTGATGGACAGCGCGGATATTACGGCCGCCGTCAAGGAGTGCAGGGAAAGCCTCGGTATTGCCAAGGGGGATCGATCCTTTCCCAAGACGCAGGCCGTGGTCGGTCTTCTGAGCAAGGCGCGCAACAAGGAGCAGGAGCTGGGCGCTATCCTGCAGCGGGAGGCCTGCCAGCTTCTGCCGCATGCCGAAGCCCTGACGCGACTGGGCGAAGCCTATACGGCCTATCGCCGGGAAAGAGGCCTGCTGGACTACGACGATCTGCTGTTCGAGCTGGAGGCGCTGCTGCGGCGCAATGACGAGGCGGCGGCGCAGCTGCGGGCCCGTTTTCGGCATATTCTTGTGGACGAATATCAGGATACCAACCTTGTGCAGGCGCGGATCGTGCGCCTGCTGGCCGGGCCGTCCGATGCCGCGCCGGAGGACATGGGCAACGTCATGGCCGTGGGCGACGAGGCCCAGTCCATTTATGCCTTTCGCGGCGCAAATGTCAGAAACATTCTTGATTTTCCCAAGCTTTTTCCCGGAGCGCGCATTATCCGGCTGGAGGAAAACTATCGCTCTACCAAGCCGATTCTGGATGTCGCCAACAGTGTGCTGTCCCATGCGGCGGAATCCTTCCGCAAGCACCTCTTTACCCGGCAGGAGGGCGGCGCGCCGGTGCGCCTGATTACGGCCCTGAGCGACAAGACGCAGGCTTCCCTTGTGGCGGCCCGCATCGGGGAACTGCTGGAGCGCTACAGGCCCGGAGAGATTGCGGTTCTGTTCCGGGCGGGCTTTCATTCCTTCCAGCTGGAAATGGCGCTCAATCAGCGCGGCATCGCCTTTCGCAAATATGGCGGGCTGCGCTATGCCGAAGCCGCCCATGTGAAGGATGCCATTGCGTATGCGCGCCTGCTGATCAATCCTCTGGATATGCCGTCCTTTGAGCGCGTGGCGGCGCTGCATCCGGGTATCGGCCCCCGGACGGCCCGCAAGATCCATGCGACGCTGCTTTCCGGCGATACGGCCGCCCTGCGCAAGGCGCTGGCCCGACACGAAGGACTGCGGGCGGATCTGGAGTTTCTGGACACGCTGCGGGCCCATGCGCTCAGCCCGGCGGGGATTCTGTCGTCCATTGTGGAACAGTACCGTCCCCATATGGAACAGGCGTATCCCGACGACTGGCCGCGCCGGCAGCAGGCACTGGAAGAGATTGTCCAGATGGCCGCCGGATATGAGGAGCTTGACGTCTTCATTGCCGATCTGGCGCTGGATACGCCGGAGGATGAGGACGTTGACGAAGGCGCGGTGACGCTGTCCACCATCCATTCCTCCAAGGGGCTGGAGTGGAATGCGGTGCTGATTATTGATCTGGCGGAAGATCGTTTCCCCTCGCGGCACTCCATGAGCCGCCCCGAAGAATTCGAAGAGGAACGCCGCCTGATGTACGTTGCCTGCACGCGGGCCCGCAAGGAACTTGATTTGTATTGTCCGGCAACCATTTTCGACAAGGCGGAGCGGGGCAGCATGCCTGTGGGGCAGAGTCCCTTTGTCCGGGAACTGCCAGCAGGTCTGGTGGAGGCGTGGAGCGAGGGCTACGGCGGCATGCTGCGCCGCAAGATGCCCGGCGAGGCCTTCGCCGCGGGGAGGTCGTCGTACGGCGATGACTGCCAGCTGCCGCCGGAAGAGCGCGCCTCTCTGTACCGTGCCGCGGCATCATCGGCGGACAGCTGTCGGACGGCTCCCGCGGCGGACGCGGGCGCATGCGGATATTGCCGCCACAGAATTTTCGGCAGGGGCAAGATCGTGCGCCGCCTGCCTCCCGATAAGGTCCAGGTGAACTTCCCCGGTTTTGGCCTGAAGGTCATACTGGAGGAATATCTGCTTCCCGAGGAGTAGCTATGCCTAAACCCTTCTGTCCTCCCGGTTCCGAGGACGACATCCTGAAACGGCTGTCGCTGCATTTTCCCGATACTCCCGAAACGCTGCTCATCGGCCGCGGCGACGACTGCGCCATGCTGCGTCCCGGCGGCCCGCTGTGCGTCAGCAATGATTTGTTTCTGGAGGATGTGCATTTTCGGCGTTCCTATTTTACGCCTGAAGATGTCGGCTACAAGGCGCTGGCGGTGAATATCAGCGATCTGGCCGCCTGCGGCGCGCGTCCGCAGGCCTTTACTCTGGCGCTGGGTCTTCCCGACGACGTGGATGTCGCCTGGCTGGACGCCTTTTTCGCGGGCATGGCCGATGCGGCGCGTCCCTGGCGTATGGCGCTGGCCGGCGGCGATTTGTCCCGCTCCGACCGCCTGCATATTTCCGTCACTGTCTGGGGCGAAGCCTACGGCGCGCCGGACGAACCTGTTTTTCTGGCCCGCGGCGGGGCCATGCCCGGCGACAGCATCTTTCTTGTGGGGCAGGTCGGCCTTGCCCGCGTGGGGCTTGCCGTTCTGGAAAAGCACGGCCGTTCGGCCATCGAGCGCTGGCCCGCGGCCTGCGCCGCTCACCTGCACCCGCTGCCGCAGGTGGACGCCGGTCTGATGCTGGCGCGCGCGGGCAGCAATGCCCGCCCTCCGGTGCTGATGGATGTTTCCGATGGTCTGGCCCGGGATTTGCCTCGTCTGCTGGATCGCAGCGGGCGCAAGGACGGCGGCGGCCTCGGCGCGGCGCTGGTGCTGCCGCGCGGCCAGCTTCACCCGGAAGTGAGCCGCTACGCCGAAGCGCACGGGCTGGACCCTGTGGAACAGGCGCTGCTGGGCGGTGAGGATTACGCCCTGCTGGGAGCCTGCGCCCCGGACATGCTGCCGCCGCTGCATGCCGCCATTCCCGGTTTCATGACCATCGGCGTCGTGACCGAGGAAGGGCTGACCTGCAATAACCGCTCGCTGGAAGATGTGCGCGGTTTTGATCACTTCGGGGAGGCGCGTCATGCCTGATACGCCGCTTTCGAGCGAGGCCGCCGCTTCCTGGCAGGCGCTGACGGGGCTGTGCCGGGATGCCTGGCAGGCCGGTCTGCTGCGGGGCTTCAACGGCAATGCCAGTGTGCGTCTGCCAGACGGCACAATGCTGATTACCCGATCCGGATGTGACAAGGGGCGCCTGCGGGAGGAGGATGCCTGCGTGCAGGCTCCCGACGGCGCGCTGCTGTGCGGGGGCCCGGCTTCTTCCGAGGGGCGGATGCACCTGGCCATCTACGCAGCCTTGCCGCAGACGCGGGCCGTGCTGCATACGCATCCGCCCCGGCTGCTGGCCCTGTCGCTGCGGCTTGCCGCAAAAGAAGGCGAAAACTGGCGGGATGCCTTTCTGTCGCTGCCCCTGTTCGAGGCCCGGACGTGGAGACAGCGGCTGGCATTTGCGCCCGCACTGCCGCCGGGAACGCCGGAACTGGCCCGGGCCGTGGCGCAGGCGGCGCAAACGGCCCCTGCCGTCTGGATGGAAGGGCACGGCCTCTGCTGTCACGGCGAGAATCCGGCTTTCTGTCTGGATCTGTCCGAGCACCTTGAGCATCTTGCCGGCATACAGCTGGAAAGCATGGGGGCCTGCTGAACGGGAGCGGCGCTCCATCTTTCCCCGCCGGAAGAATAAGAGAATTGCGGCCGCGCTTCGCTCCTTCCCGGCTGCGGATATTTCCGGCAGAGCGCGGAGGCGGTTCCCGCATGAAACATCGGCGCTGAAGCGCGGTATTCGTGATGTTTCACGGCTTGAAAAAAAGCCTGAAATCTGGGAAAAGCAGGTCTGCGCACATGCGCCGAGACCTGTGTTTCAGAAGGAGAAGCTTCCATGTTCAAGCCCATTGCCACCGAAAAGGCCCCTGCCGCCATTGGCCCTTACTCTCAGGGGACGACTGTTGATAATCTCGTGTTCAGCTCCGGTCAGATTCCGGTGAATCCGCTGACCAAGAGCATGCCCGAAGGCATCGCGGATCAGGCCCGGCAATCCCTCAACAATGTGAAGGCCGTTATCGAAGCCGGCGGCTCCTCCATGAGCAAGGTGTTCAAGGTCAATGTCTTTCTGGCGGATATGGGCGATTTTGCCGCCGTCAATGAAGTGTACAAGGAATTCTTCTCCGCGCCCTATCCGGCGCGCAGCTGCGTTGCCGTGGCCGCGCTGCCGCTTGGCGCGCGCGTGGAAATTGAAGCCATCGCCGTAAAATAATGCCCCTGTTTGCCGTCTGCGGCAGCGCCGGAGGCGGCGCAGGTGCTGACGAAGAGTCAGGACTTAGAGCATTTTCAGTTTGAAACGCTTCGCATTTCAAACCATACGGCCTGTCGTTTCGCGGAAAAAACGCGGTTTTTCCGCTCACTTTTGGCCGGGCGGCGCTGTGCCGCCGCCTCGCGTTTCACCTTTTTCAAAGTTGAAACGCTCCAGCTTTGAAAAAGGCAAAACGTTCATGAGCAAAAAAATATACCGGAGAAGAGAGAAACTCTCTTCCCCGGCATAACGTCGTTGTAAACGGCGCTAATTGACTTCCAGACTCGTGTTGTTCAGCAGGTAGTTGAGATCGAGCAGAATCAGCAGCCTGTCGCCCAGCTTGCCGACGCCCCGGATGTATTCGGAGCCGATACCGGCCACCACCGGCGGGGCCTCTTCCACGGTGGAAGCGGGAATGCGCAGCACCTCGGAGACGGCATCCACAAGGAAGCCCACGATTTTCTGATCAAATTCCATGACCACGATACGGGTGCTGGCGTTGTGTTCCACAACGGGCTTGTTGAAACGCGTGCGCATGTTGACCACGGGAATGACCTTGCCGCGCAGGTTGATGACGCCCTCGATGAACGCGGGGGCGCGGGGCACCATGGTGATCTGCATCAGGCGGATGATTTCCTGTACCGCCAGAATATCCACGCCGAATTCCTCGTCGCCGATATGAAAGGTCACCAACTGTATCAGATCGTCATCGTGTGCCTGCTGCTCTGTGGTCTGCTGGCTCATGTACAATCCTCCGTAAGGCTGCGAACGCATGCTTCTCTTATCGGCAAAAGCGCAAACAACCTTGAGGCCTGCGCCGCCATAACCTGTCTATTGTGCCACTGCCGGGCTGCAATCGCAAGAGGGGCCCCGGCGGGGCGCGCAACAGGCGCGGCAGGAGTCTCCGTCATGCGGAGCACTGGAGCGTTTCACCTTTGAAACAGGTGAAACGCGAGGCGGCGGCACAGCGCCGCCCGGCCCAAAGTGAGCGGAAAAACCGCATTTTTTCCGCGGAACGACAGGCCGTATGATTTGAAACGCACAGCGTTTCAACCTGAAAATGCTCTATTCGCTGTCTTCGGCCTGCGCCTTGAGGGCCTCGGTCTGCGCGGCCGTGGCCAGGGCTTCCAGCAGAGTGTCCAGTTCGCCTTCCATGATGCGATCCAGAGAGTACAGCGTAAGATTGATGCGGTGATCCGTGCAGCGTCCCTGCGGGAAGTTGTAGGTACGGATGCGCTCGGAGCGGTCGCCGCTGCCCACCTGCGCCTTGCGGTCCGCGGAAAGTTCGCTGTTCTGGCGTTCCTGCTCGGCGGCAAGGATGCGCGAGGCAAGCACCTTCATGGCGCGGGCCTTGTTCTTGTGCTGCGAGCGTTCGTCCTGGCAGGTTACGACGGTGCCGGTGGGAATATGCGTAATGCGCACCGCCGATTCCGTCTTGTTGACGTGCTGACCGCCCGCGCCCGAGGCGCGGTAGATGTCGATGCGCAGATCTTCGGGGCGGATTTCCACGTCCACTTCTTCGGCTTCCGGCATGACGGCCACGGTGGCGGCGGAGGTGTGAATGCGGCCCTGCGTTTCCGTGGCGGGAACGCGCTGCACGCGATGCGCGCCCGCTTCAAACTTCAGATGGCTGTAAACGCGATCGCCGGAAATGAGGCAGATGATTTCCTTGTAGCCGCCGGAATCGGACGGCGACTCGCTCATGACTTCCACCTTCCAGCCCTTGAGTTCGGCGTAACGGCTGTACATGCGGAACAGATCCGCGGCGAACAGAGCGGCTTCTTCGCCGCCGGTACCGGCGCGGATTTCCAGAATGGTGTTCTTTTCGTCCAGCGGATCCTTGGGGAGCAGCAGCACCTTGAGCTTCTGCTCGATTTCGGGCAGTTCCGCCTCCCGCGCGGCGATTTCTTCCTGTGCCATGGCCTTGATGTCCGGATCGGGATCGTGCAGCAGGGCCTTGTTGTCCTCGATGTCCCGCACGGCGTCACGGTGACGGCGGAAGAGCTCCACGACGTCGCGCAGGTCGGCATGGGCCTTGGTCAGCTTGCGGTAGTGATCCTGATCGTTGAAGACTTCCGGGTCGGAAAGGGCTTTTTCCAACTCCATATATTTTTTTTCCAGACCTTCCAGCTTGGCAAACATAGATACTCCTCGGGAAATGGGCTCGACCGTCCCGGCGGCATGCGCATGCGGGATGCGGTATGGCGGCCCGGGGGATGTCGGGGCGTAAACTGCGCGGAAAAAGACGGAACGGGGCCGCGCCGGAGCGTTCTGCCTTTGAAAAAGGCAAAACGCGAGACGGCGGCACAGCATCGCCCGGCCCGGAGTGAGCGGAAAAACCGCGCTTTTCCCGCGAAACGACAGGCCGTATGGTTTAAAATGCGTTACGTGCGGGGCACGTCGTCCTGAAGGCTGTGCGGCACCGTCAGAACCCGCGCGCCGTCTTCGGGGCCGAGAGCTTCGTACAGGGCCACAATGGCCACTTCCAGCTGGCCCTCGTCCGGCTCTTCGGTCGTCAGACGCTGCAGGGCCAGCCCCGGCGCGCGCAGAATCGTTGCCGCAATGCCGTCGTCCAGTCTGGCGGCAAAGCGGATCAGTTCATACGCCAGCGCGCTGATGGGCACGATGAGCGCAATCTTGAAAAGCAGCGTGCCCGCATGTTTCAGCCATGCCTGTTCCGGCGACCAGTACGCCAGCAGCAGGGGGACCAGCACCGCATGCAGCACGATGGAAATGCAGATCACAAACAGGAGAAACGTCGTGCCGCAACGGGGATGCAGACGGCTCATGCGCGCCGCAAAGTCCGCATCGACGGTCTGTCCGGATTCAAAGGCGTGAATGGTCTTGTGTTCCGCCCCGTGATACTGGAACACGCGCCGGATATCCGGCACCCACGAGATGGCGCGGATATAGAGCATGAAGATGCAGCACTTGAAAAAGCCGTCCCAGAGGTGGAAGCTCAGCCCTTCCACCGCGCCGCCCAGCCCCAGCCACTGCATGAGCAGGGACAGCCCGTGCGGGGCGACGACGAACAGCAGCACCGCCATACCCACGGCGCAGAGCATGGTCAGCGCCAGCTGCCAGTTTTGCAGCGGCTCTTCCTCGCCCTCGGCCAGCGCTTCGGCCGAGCGGTTCAGGGCCTTGATGCCGTTGACCAGCGTTTCCACCAGCAGCGGAAAACCGCGAACAAAGGGCAGCTTGAACAGGGGAAAGCGCGTCAGGCTGAACCAGGGCAGACGCCGGGCCTGAATGCTGCCGTCAGGCATGCGCAGCGCCAGCGCGTACACATCGGCGTTGCGCATCATGACGCCTTCCATGACGGCCTGTCCGCCGACCGTAGGGCAGCCGGCCGCAAGCAGGGACGCGGTAATCAGACGACGGCAGTGCCGCCACGCGCCGGAAAAGGGAAAATGCATATCCTGTTTTCGTGCGCGCGTCACGGCGCGCTCATTTCCGCGCCGCCGGCCGGGATTGTGCCGGAGCGCAAAACGTCAAGCCTCCGTCAAGGCCGTGCGCCGTATTACGCGCAACAGCCCCGCCGGAGGCAAAAACAACGTCGCCCACGCCGAAAAAACGGGGCGAAGAACCGCACGAGGCGAAGCGAAGCGCGCGACGCTTACTTCTGCCCGAACTTGGCGTACTTCTTACGGAAGCGGTCGATACGACCGGCCGTATCCAGGAAGCGCTGCTTGCCGGTGAAGAAGGGATGGCAGGCGGAGCAGACTTCCACATGCACCTGTTCGCCCTTGGTGGAGAGCACTTCTTCCTGATGACCGCACGCGCAGGTGATGGTGGCCTTGTACACGGTGGGATGAATGTCTTTCTTCATGATTGCTACCTCATAACATCGGCATATGCCGCTGGTTTTCGTGAAATTGTTCGCCCCCTGCCCGCCGCTGTCATGTGGCTGCACGAGATGAAGGCTCAAATCTGTAGCCTGTTTCGCCGGTTTTTGCAAGTCCGCAGGTCCCTCTCTCCCGGCAAAAAACGCGGTTTTACCGCTCACTTTGGGCCGGACGGCGCTGGTCGCCGCCTCGCGTTTTGCTTTCTTCAAAGCTAACACGTTCTAGGGGCAGGACTCATTATCAAGAGCTGTTTTTTGCGGGATAATATACGAAAAAATAAAATATAACTTTATGTTATGAAAATATCTATCTTTACCTGCCAGTATATTATGCGCGGGTTTTGGGGAAGATGGGGGAGTTTGAGGGGGAAGAAACCCCTTTTTGCCGCGAGCAGCGACC
>DXFI01000223.1 GCA_019114565.1 Candidatus Desulfovibrio intestinigallinarum
ATCCCTATTTTTTGGGTATATTTTTTTACTGTATTCCAAAAACCTTTCTCAGAATATTTCGAAGAATGATCCATGTTAAATCTCCTCAGATTTATTCAAAAAATCCGTCCTTGTTCACGATAACCCGACGACATGGAACGATTTCGACATGCGTTTCCGCATCCCAGAAGCGATAGTTGGCGTTATCCGGCATGACAACGCTGGTATACGCCGGAACATGTTTGATTTGCCCGGACTCGTTTCCTCTCAGTTTCATGAGAATCTTCTTGGGATAGTGGGATTTGTTCAGGATGGTCCCGCCTGCGAGAGAGAAAAGAGAAAGTGAAGCGAAGTCGAAGGCCAAAGCGTTCAGCAAGGAATCCATGTCAGCCTCCTTGAGTAACGGAAGATGAAAATTTGTGTCGTTATAGTATATATTTCATATAATAAAATCATCTAAAAAGGATTTTATTTTTATAACATGTTTAATTTATTTTAATTTTTTAAAAAGCATCAGATACCCTTCCCCCAGAGCGTTTCAACTTTGAAAAAGATGAGCGACTCCCTTCCAAATGAGAAAGAGGCCGGTTACATGTTACTGTAACCAGCCTCTTTTTTTTGTTTTTCTGGTCGGAGCGACTGGATTCGAACCAGCGACCCCCTGCTCCCAAAGCAGGTGCGCTACCAGGCTGCGCCACGCTCCGTGCTGGAGTCCTTATAGAGAAAAGCGCGCAGCTTGGCAAGCCCGGAGGGGCAGCGTCGCACGCTCCTGATTCAAAGGTAGAACGCTCTATTTTGCCGCGGGAGCGGAAGCGTCATACTCCGTTTCCAGAGACTGCATGAGTTCCTTTACGGGCATGATGCGGTTTACCCGGCCCACATTGGCGCCGCAGAAGGCAAAGCCGCGTTCCAGATTGCCTTTCATGGCATTGATCAGGGCCTGCGCAATGCAGTAGGGCGTTTTTTGCGGGTCGCAGGTATGCACGCAGTGGAAAATGCATTTGAAGGGTTTTTTCAGTCCTTCGCGGGCCGATGCAATAAAATCATTTTGCAGCGCCCGGCCCGGCATGCCGACGGGGCTTTTGATGATGGTAATATCCTCTTCCGAGGCTTTCAGATAGCTTTCCTTGAAGCGGATATCCGCATCGCATTCCGTGGTGGCCACAAAGCGCGTGCCCATCTGGACGCCGGAAGCGCCCATGTCGAGGAAGCGGCGGATGTCCGCGCCGCTGTAGATGCCGCCCGCGGCAATGACCGGCACGGCGCGGCCGTGCTTGTCTTCCAGGGCATGCGCCGCGTCCACGACCTGCGGCACCAGCTTTTCCAGCGCATGATCAGGATCGGTGATTTCCTCGGGCTTGAAACCGAGATGCCCGCCGGCCTTGGGGCCTTCCACTACAAAGGCGTCCGGCACGTACTCGAAGCGGGAAAACCACTTCTTGGCGATGACCGACGCCGCGCGCGCCGAAGAGACAATGGGCACAAGCTTGGTTTTGAACTCTTCCTTCTTTTCCTCGCAGAGTTCCCGCAGCTGCCGGGGCATTTCCAGCGGCAGCCCCGCGCCGGCAAAAATGACGTCGGCTTTTTCTTCGATGGCCGTGCGCACCATCTGGCTGAAGGTCGTCAGCGCGACCATGATATTGACGCCGATAATGCCGGAGGAAAGTTCCCTGGCACGTTGCAGTTCAGTACGCAGCGCGCGCAGATTGGCTTCCAGAGGATTTTTGGCCACATCCGGTTCGCGCATGCCGATCATCGCTCCGGCGATGACGCCGATGCCGCCCTGATTGGCAACGGCGGAAGCAAGGCCGGAAAGAGAGATGCCTACGCCCATTCCTCCCTGGACAATGGGCATTTTTGCAGTCAGTTCACCCAACCGGAGTACTGGAAACGACATAATCAAGACCTCCGTCTTGTCGCAAGCAGTTAAAAAGAGCCGTCTCCGAGTGACGGCGATTTTATTCGTGAACGATGGTACATCATTTGCCCGCTTGTCTCAACTCCGCTTTCTGCACCCGGGCAACCAAAGAAGGCTTTACACGGAAACTCTCTGCGCCTACAACCCCCGGATAGAGATGAGGCACTATGCGCTTCTGCAGTATGTACTGGAGTTCGCTCCGCAGGGGGAGCGTTTCAGGCTGGAAGTCGTGTTGCTGGACGCTGTAAGGCATCTGCGGCAGCAAAGAAATTTTTTCTGAAACGATCGCTGCTGTCAGTGCCGCCCAAGGAGGATACGTATGCTTTTTCCCGGACTTCTTCGCTGCGTCGCGCTGTTTCTGCCGGTGTTGTGCTGCGCCTGCGCCACAACGCGGCCCGTGGACGTAGTGGAAAAAAAGGATTTTATTCAGATGGCGCGTACCATGCGCACGGAAATGCAGTCGCGTCATCTGCTGGATAAAGACGGTTTCTATCAGGAAGCCGTGCCCGCGGCATCGGATGGCACAGCCTATGGAGAGATACTGTATCGGCAGCTTTCGCCGTCGTTCATGTTTGATGATACGGCAGGGCATGTCTATCTTGGCGAAACCTTTCATGCCACGCGCACGCCCCGCAGCCGCGTGCAGCAGCATGCCCACGGCTTCACTATCTTTCATCCCACCCAGACGCTGCGGGTCACCATGCTGGCCATTGCCGACTGGGATGACGACGGAGAAAAGGAATGGGTAGTGTCGTGCCGTGTGGTTCCTCTGCGCGGGGGTCGGACGCGGGAATACTATCTGCTTGTGCCGCCGCCGAAGCATGCCGGAGAACGTCTGTCCGGCACGGTGGTCGCCGTCAACGACTGCTTCGGGCTGGCCTGCACGCTGTATGTGAAAAAGACGGCGATGCCGCGTCGCGGGGAAGAGGTCGCCGCAACGCCCGTTGAAGATGTGGCCCCCGGTCTGGAGAACGTGACCGAAGCCCCGACGGCCGGAACGGCCCGCAAGGGCGGGGGACTTGAGGAGCGTTCTTTGTAAGACTCAGTCCCCCGTGGCAAGCCAGTCGCCTGGCGGCACGGTTTTCTGCTGTCCGTCGGGTGACTGCCGGCTGCAAAAGGACCCGGCCTTTCCTCTGGCAAGGCCGGGTCCTTTTGCAGCCGGAGCATTTTCAGTTGAAACGCTGTGCCGCCGCCTCGCGTTTCACCTTTTTCAACGTTGAAACGCTCTAGCCGGGCGTCTGCAGCGGCGTCTGCGCGGGACGTTCTTCGTCGCGGAGGGAGAATTCCCAGTTACTGGTACGGCCGTAGAGCCAGCGGCCTTCCTTGTATCCCGATTCTGGGTCCAGACGCAGGGAGAGGAGGCGGACATCTCTGTGACAGCGCCACTGGCGGTTCCCGCCGAAAAGAAAGTTGCCGAGGCTCCAGGCGACAAAGGTTCTGCGCGGCGTATCTTCCAGAATCTGGAATTCTCCATAGCGGTGATTATGTGCGAACAGCACAACGTCCGCCCCGGCGCGGGCGAAGATGCGCGCCCACTGCTTCTGCCGCAGGGTGGGGGCGTCCTGATATTCCAGCCCGTCGTGCGCGTAGACAATGATGATGGCCGCGGGCTTGCGGGCGCGCAGGAAGGAGATTTCCTCCTGTAGCGCCGGATAGTTGAGCGTGACAATCCGTGGCCCGCCGCCGATCTGGGACATGGGAGAACCCGCCATGAGATAGATGTCGGGCTTGGCCCACGGCGTTGTGAGAAGGGGGCGGTATTCGTGACGGACATGAAGGCCGTTGTGGCGGATGGCGTTCTCGTCCAGAATCCGCATAAGAGAACGCGCGCCTTCCTCGTAGCCGTCGAAAACATGATTGTTGGCGGTTACGGCGACTCCGTTGGGGAAGTACATCTGCGAAAAGAAGGTGGCGTCCGCATGAAAGGTATAGGCGTTGGGCTTGGAACGTGAGGAAAGGCCCGATGTCTCACAATTCCAGATAAAAAGCCGCGCCTGTTCGATGCGGCGGCGGGTCTGCTGGCTGAAAAGCTGCGTCGAAAGGCCCCCTTCGGCCATGCGGGCTGTGGGGACGACATCCCCCGCCGCGAGAATCTCGACAGGCGCGCTCCTGCTCTGCGCGGGAAAGAAATGGAACGTGAGCAGCAGGCAAAAAGACAGAAGGAGGAGAGGGGCGGGGAAGTATGCGGGGGGTACTTTCATGCGGCAGGGAAAAGAAGGCAGGGCGTGCTGCCGACAGCCGGGGCCGCCGACATCCTGGAATATTTTCAGTTTGAAATGCTTCGCATTTCAAACCATACGGCTTGTCGTTTCGCGGAAAAAGCGCGGTTTTTCCGTTTACTTTGGGCCGGGCGGCGCTGTGCCGCCGCCTCGCGTTTCACCTTTTTCAAAGGTGAAACGCTCTAAAACGGGGAAAGAAGGACCGCGGCCCTTCTTTCCCCGGAATTTTATTAAGCCAGAAGACGGCTCATGAAGGCAAGAGCGTCGTTCTGTATGCTCTTCAGATGTTCCTCGTCCCGGAAACTTTCCGTGTAGACCTTGCAGATGGCTTCGGTGCCGGACGGACGGGCCGCGAACCAGCCGCTTTCCGCGCAGACCTTGAGGCCGCCGATGGGAGCCCCGTTGCCGGGAGCATGGGTCAGAATTTCCGTGACCGGCTCGCCGCCGAGGGTACGGATATCCACATCCCCGGGCTGAATGCTTGTCAGCCTTCTGCGGGTTTCGGCGTCTGCCGGGGCGTCAAGGCGCTGATAGACCGGCGCGCCGAAACGTTCCGTCAGGCGTTCGTACTGCTGCGAGGGGTCCGCCTGCTCGCGCGCCGTCATTTCCGCGGCGAGGAGGCAGAGCAGGGGGCCGTCCTTGTCCGTGCTCCACGGCGTGCCGTCGAAGCAGAGGAAGGACGCGCCGGCGCTTTCTTCGCAGCCGAAGCAGCAGCGCCCGCTCTGCAGGTAGGGGACAAACCACTTGAAGCCCACCGGGACCTCGACCAGCGGCTTGTGCAGCTCCACGGCAACGTGATCGAGCATGCCGCTGGTAACCAGCGTTTTGCCGATGCCGCCTCCGGGCCAGCGATCCCGGCTGCGGAACAGGTAGGAGGCCGCCGCGGACAGATAATGATTGGGATTCATCAGCCCCCGGGGGGTGACGATGCCGTGCCGGTCCGCGTCCGGATCGCAGGCAAAGCTCAGATCGTAGCTGTCCCGCAGATCCAGCAGGCGGTTCATGGCATAGGGGGACGAGCAGTCCATGCGGATCTTGCCGTCCTTGTCGCAGGTGACGAAGCGGAAGGTGGGATCAACCTCGCGGTTGACGATGGTCAGGTTCAGCCCGTAGCGATCGGCGATGGCTTCCCAGAGGGGCAGGCTTGCGCCGCCCAGCGGGTCCACGGCCAGACGGATGCCCGATGCGGCGATGGCCTCCATATCAATGACCTTGGGGAGGTCTTCCACATAGCGGGCCGTAAAATCGTATTCCGTCACAAAGGAAGATTTGCGGGCGGCGCGCAGGTGCATGATCTGCACGTCGCGGTTGCCTGTGGACAGATGCTCGTTGGCGCGGGCCGCAATCCATGAGGTGACGTCCGTGTCCGCCGGGCCGCCGTGGGGCGGATTGTACTTGAAGCCGCCGTCCGCCGGGGGATTGTGGGACGGCGTGATGATGATGCCGTCGGCAAGGCCGCTCCCCACCCGTCCGGCATTCCAGGACAGGATGGCGTGCGAGACAACGGGAGTCGCGGTATAGGCGTCGTCTTTGGCGATGTAGACCTGTACGCCGTTGGCGGTCAGCACTTCCAGGGCGGAACCGAAGGCGGCTGCGGAAAGGGCGTGCGTATCGACGCCGAGGAACAGGGGGCCGTCAATGCCCTTGACGGCGCGATAATCGCAGACGGCCTGCGTGACGGCGTAGATATGCTCTTCATTGAAGGTATGCAGCAGTGAAGAGCCGCGATGCCCGGACGTCCCGAAGGAGACGCGTTCCTCAGGAACGGAAGGATCGGGAAATTCCGTATAGTAGGCACGCATAAGTTCGGGGACACGCACAAGTTGATCGAAGTCGGGCAAGAGCCCGGCCTTGGGGTGGACTGCCATACTGCCTCCTGCATGTATATCCCGAGATATAGCCGCTTCGGAGGCGCTCCGCAATCGCCCCGGGGGCGGAAATAAAAAAAACGGGGAAAGGACGGCGGAACGGTTGCGCTCCGCCGGAACTGTCCGTAGGCTGAAGCAGCATGATCGCGTCCCTGTCCGCAGCGTGTATCCTGTTGCCGTGACAGGGGAATGTGACAATCCTCTTTACCCTGAATGGAGGCGACGATGGCGGTACATATCGTGCGGCACCCTCTTGTGCAGCACAAGCTGGGGCTGTTGCGCATGGCGTCCACCGGAACGCGGGAATTTCGTACTCTGTCCAATGAGATTGCGGGGCTGCTCATCTACGAGGCCACGCAGCGTCTGGCCACGGAAAAGCGGACCGTGCAGGGCTGGGCCGGGCCGGTGGAGGTGGAGGCCATTTCGGGCAAGAAGATGACGGTGGTTCCCATTCTCCGCGCCGGGCTGGGACTGATGGACGGGGTGCTCGACATGATCCCGGGGGCAAAAATCAGCGTCGTCGGCCTCTATCGCAACGAGGAAACGCTGGAGCCCGTGGAATACTATGTCAAGCTGGCCAGCCATATGGATCAGCGGCTCGCCATTGTGCTGGACCCCATGCTGGCGACGGGCGGCTCCCTGATTGCCACGCTTGATCTGCTGAAGCGGAGCGGCTGCCGCCAGATTATCAGCCTGAATCTTGTCTGCGCCCCGGAAGGCGTGGCGCGTGTGGAAGCCGCGCATCCCGATGTGGACATTTATACGGCGGCGGTGGATCAGCGGCTGGATGATCACGGCTATATCCTGCCCGGCCTTGGCGATGCGGGCGACCGCATTTTCGGCACGAAGTAGCGCCGTTGCTCTTTCAGAGCGTTTCAGCTTTGAAAAAGGTGAAACGCGAGGCGGCGGCACAGCGCCGCCCGGCCCAGAGTGAGCGGAAAAACCGCGCTTTTTCCGCGAAACGACAGGCCGTATGGTTTGAAATGCGAAGCATTTCAAACTGAAAATGCTCTCATTTGAAAGCCCCGGAATGTCGTATGACGTTCCGGGGCAAGTTTTTTTCGGAGGAAGGAGATGGATCAGGCAGGGCGGACCCGTATGGGTTCTTCCGGGTTGCGCCCGGGAATACGCATGGCCATGATGCAGGGCCAGACGGGTTCCGGACTGGGGAAGCGGTTCAGGGCCTTTTCATAGAGCATGGCCCGTTCTTCCGGGGCCTTCCAGCCCCAGTATTCCGGGTCCCTGTGGTGGCGCTGATCGTACTTCTGGGTACGCGGGTCCTGACTGCGATAGAGCTCCAGGGCGGGAATATCGGGCAGGGGGCGCGCCGTATCCATATACATCTGGATAAAGTGCCACATCACATAGATGTCTTCGGGATTGTCCGCCTGATGCACGATCCAGGGTTCGGGCAGCCGGGCCATTGTGCGGGGCCGGAAGCCCAGCCGGTAGAGCACCGGGGAGTCCTTTTTCCCCTGCACGCTGACGATATAGGGATCGCACTCGTAGAAGAGAACCGTATTTTGTGGGGTTGGCTCGCCTTCGCCCTCGCTGACCAGTCCGGTTTTGCGATCAAAAGTCAGCACAAGATCGGTATGCAGCAGAAGGCTGCCCAGCGTGGCCAGCAGCAGCAGACCGCCCAGCAGCCAGAGCCAGTTGAGATGCAGGCCGCCGCACGCATAGTAAATGACTATGCCGATGAGAAACGCGCCGCACAGCTGCGCCATGAAGAGAAACACGGGATGCAGCCGGGTGGACGGCATGACGAAACGCAGCAGTCGCCCGTCACACATCATGTTGGCGGATTTTTCCGGGGCGACCCCTTCCACGCCGAAGGCAATGCAGCGGCGCAGTTTGGCGGGATCGGGGCGTCGTTCCCACGGCAGCGACTGGGGCGGCCAGAGGTGGGAATCCTGTTCGTAGACGGCGGGGTCCAGATCGGGAATATGGCGGGAGTCAAAAGCGGAAGAGGCGTAATACTCCCCTGCCGGGACTGCCGGTCTGCTGTCGTCATTGTGCTGACTGTCGTCCATCCTCGTTTCCTCGGGGAGTGATATTCCTTGATCGACAAGGTAAATGTTACAAAATATGTAGTCTTTTTCCCCGGATATGGCAAGCTGGAGAAGACTGTCCTTCAGAGGTTTTCCCGGGCGCTCTCGCCGGGAAGCATACAACGGCTTTGCTTCCGGGGGAAGGGCTGGATTTTTATGCGTATCCCCGGCATGGTGGACAGAGTGAAAAGAAGCGTCCCGAAAAATGCCGAACCGTGGAGTTCGAGGTGAGCCTATGTGGAGATGCCTGCGCAATGCGCCCGTCTGGCAGAAGAATTTATGGGCCTGTGCCATTGTGGCCTTTATTGTCTCGGCGGGCATGAGCCAGCTTGCGCCCCTGCTTCCCCTCTATATTCATGAGCTGGGCATTGAAGACCTGGCCGAAGTGGCGGAGTGGTCCGGCATTGCCTACGGCTGCAATTTCGTGACGCTGGCGCTGATTTCTCCCCTGTGGGGCGCGCTGGCCGATGCCTACGGGCGCAAGCCCATGGTGCTGCGGGCCACGCTCTGGCTTTCCGTCTGCATGTGTCTCATGGGCATGGCGCAGAATGTGTATCAGCTGACGGGCCTGCGCTTCATACAGGGGGCCCTGTCCGGCTTTCAGGGGGCCGTCATTCCGCTGGTCATGGCGCAGACGCCGGAGGAGCGCAGCGGCTGGGCCATGAGCATTCTTGTCACCGGGCAGGTCAGCGGCGCGCTTGTGGGGCCGCTGCTGGGGGGCTGGATCAGCCAGCTTGCGGGGATTCGCGAGAACTTCTTCATCATGGGCGCGTGCGCCCTTGCGGGTTTTCTTATCCTGTTTTTCTTTGTGCGCGAGGATTTTACGCGTCCGGAGAAGAGGGAAAGGCAGTCCTGGAAGGAGAGGTATGCTTTCCCCGTCTCGCGCCCCCTGATCCTGCTTTTTCTGACGACCTTTGCGGTGCAGTTCGCTCTGATGTCCATTGCGCCCGTCATCACCGTCTACGTCAAGCATCTTGTGCCGGAAAGCGAGCATGTGGCGCTGCTGGCGGGCGGTATCTTTGCCGCTACGGGACTGGCAAGCATTCTGGCCGCCACCTCTGCCGGGCGCTGCGTGGACAGGCAGGGGGCCTGCCGTGTGCTGCCCGTCTTTCTGATCTGCGCCGGGCTGATCTGTATTCCGCATGTCTTTGTGCGTAATCCCTGGGAACTCGGCGTCCTGCGCTTTCTGCTGGGGCTGGCGTCGGTGGGCATCCTGCCCGCCATCAACAGCCTGCTCAAGCGGCACACGCCGCCGGAGTATTTTTCGCGGGTGTTCAGCGCCAACTTTTCGCATCAGTCGCTGGGGATTTTTGTGGGCTCGCTGCTGGGCGGCCACGTGGCCTCGTGGTTCGGCGTGGAATATGTCTTTTACCTGAGCGCACTCATGCTTCTGCTCAATGCCTGCGTTTTCCTGCTGCTTTTCCCGCGTGCCGGGCGCTGAGGCGGCGCGGCCGCGGTCCTTGAGCTTTTTTTGTTTGAACCACGCTGTGTTTCAAAACATACAGCCTGTCGTTTTGCGGGAAAAACGCGGTTTTCCGCTCAGTTCGGGGCGGGCTGCGCTGTGCCGCCGCCTCGCAGACGCTCTTGCGCTGCCTAAAAAACATACGGCGTCCAATTTTTTTACAGTCGGGGGCCGCGCGAGGCTTTCCTTGTTTTCTTTGCGCAGGTGAGATATACCTTGCCAGCTTTAGATTTTGCTTTGTGCAAGGAGAACCAATTCCATGACTGAAGAACGCATGAATATGAGCGCCCCCGAAGACGGGAGCGAAGATTTTGCCGCCCTGCTTGCCGAACATGATGCCGTGGCCGATCGCGTGCATCCCGGCCAGAAGGTGACGGGCACCATCATCGAGATTTCCGGCGACTCCGTTTTCGTGAATATCGGCATCAAGATCGACGGCGTGATGGATCGCAAGGATATTCTGGATGCCGACGGCAAGGAAACCCTGGCCGTGGGCGACACCATCGAACTGTACGTGACCGGCGTCAGCTCTCAGGAAATCCGTCTTTCCCGCTCCATGGGCGGCAGCGGCATGGCCGCTCTGGAAGAAGCCCGCGACGCCGCCGTGCCGGTGGACGGTCGCGTGGTGGCCACCTGCAAGGGCGGCTACACGGTGGAAGTGCTCGGCAAGACCGCCTTCTGCCCCGGCAGCCAGATGGACGCCGTGAGCGTGGCCGACGCCGAGAGCATGGTCGGCCGCACGCTGCAGTTCCTCGTGCTTCGCGTGGAAAATCGCGGCCGCAACATCGTTGTGTCCCGCCGCGCCCTGCTGGATCGCGAACGTCAGGAAAACCTCGAAAAGGTGCTTGCCGAACTGAACGTGGGCGATACCGTGGAAGGCCGCATCACCCGCACGGCTCCCTTCGGCGCGTTCATGGAACTGGCCCCCGGCGTGGAAGGCATGATCCATCTTTCCGAACTTTCCTGGTCCCGCGTGAACAGCGCTGACGAAGCTGTGGCCGTGGGCGACATGGTGCGCGCCAAGCTGCTGTCCGTCAGCAAGGACGACAAGGGCCGCACCCGCATCTCCCTGTCCCGCAAGAAGGCTGAAGGCGATCCCTGGCTGCAGGCCGCTGACCGTCTGGCCGCCGGTACCGTGGTGGAAGGCAAGGTCGTGCGCATCGCTCCCTTCGGTGCCTTCGTGGAACTGCTGCCCGGCGTGGAAGGCCTGGTGCACCTTTCCGAAATGTCCTGGACCAAGCGCGTGAACAAGGCCGAGGACGTGGTGAACGTGGGCGACGTGATCTCCGTCAAGATCAAGGAGATCAATGTGGAAAGCCGCCGTATCTCCCTGAGCCTGCGTGACGCCGAAGGCGATCCCTGGCAGGATGCCGACCAGCGTTTCGCTGCCGGTACCGTGGTGACCGGTACGGTGGAAAGCCGCAGCCAGTTCGGCCTGTTCGTGAGCCTGGCTCCCGGCATCACCGGTCTGCTGCCCGCCGGCGTCATCAAGAACGCCAAGAACAGCGGTGAATTCTCCAAGCTGGACAAGGGCGACAGCGTGACCCTGGTCGTGCAGTCCGTGGATACCACGGCCCGCCGCATCAGCCTGGCCCCCGAAGGCATGGAAGAAGCTTCCGCCGCCGAAGACAAATCCTGGAAACAGCACACCAGTTCCGCTCCCAAGGATGCCGGTATGAGCATCATGGCACAGGCTTTGCAAAAGGCTCTGCAAAACAAACGCTAAGGAGTGTGCCCTGTATGAGGATTAAACACTTTCTCCCTGCCGTGCTGACTCTTGTCCTGTTCACGGCAGCGCAATTCGCCCAGGCGGCCAGCCTTCCTGAGTTCAGTGAACTGGCTGCCAAATGCGGCCCGGCTGTCGTCAACATCAGTGCGGAGCGGACCTCCCCGGCTGCGGCCGGTCCTGAGGAATTCTTCGGCGAGATGTTCCGTGGCATGCCGCCGGGAGCGGACCGCTTCTTCGAATTCTTCGGCGGTCCCAATGCGCGCGGAAAGCGTCCTCCGCAAAAACAGATGTCGCGTGGTTCCGGTTTCATCATCTCGCCTGACGGCTACATCGTGACCAACTATCACGTGGTGGCCGATGGCGACAGCATCCAGGTGACGCTGGACGAAAGCAACGGCAAGACTGCCCCTCTGACGGCCACGGTCGTGGGGACGGACGAAGATACTGACCTGGCTCTGCTCAAGGTCGAGGCCAAAAAGGATCTGCCTTTCCTCAAGTTCGGTGATTCCGACGCCCTGCTGGTAGGGGAATGGCTGCTGGCCATCGGCAATCCTTTTGCTCTGGACCACACGGTCACGGCCGGCATCCTTTCGGCCAAAAACCGTAATATCCATGCCGGTCCGTTTGACAACTTCCTGCAGACGGATGCCTCCATCAACCCCGGCAACAGCGGTGGTCCGCTGCTGAATATGAAGGGTGAAGTCATCGGCATCAACACGGC
>DXFI01000026.1 GCA_019114565.1 Candidatus Desulfovibrio intestinigallinarum
CCCTCTCGCGTGAGCAGAGGGGTTCCCCCTCCCCCAGCAAAGAGAACGGAGACTACCGCAGCAGGTCTTCGGCCACGCTGACGATATGCCCGGCGGTGAAGCCGAACTTTTCGGCAAGGACCTTGCCCGGAGCGGAGGCGCCGAAGGTGGTCATGCCGACGACGGCGCCGTCGAGGCCCACGTATTTGCGCCAGTAATCGGCAGCGGCGGCTTCCACGGCAACGCGGGCGCGGACGCCGGGCGTCAGCACGGAATTGCGGTAGTCCGCGTCCTGAGCGTCAAAGCGTTCGCAGCAGGGCATGGAGACGACGCGCACCTTGCGGCCCTTGAGGCGCAGCTGCTCGGCGGCATCCAGCGTGATGCCCATTTCCGAACCGGTCGCCATGAGAATCAGCTCCGGCGTGCCCTGGCAGTCCCGCAGGACATAACCGCCGCGGGCGATGGCGTCCACCTGCGCGTCATTGCGGCGCACAAAGGGGAGATTCTGGCGCGAGAGGGAGAGGCAGGACGGACGCTGCGCGGCTTCCAGCGCGCATTTCCAGGCGACGGCCGTTTCCACTGTATCGCAGGGCCGCCAGACGTCCATACCGGGCATGAGACGCAGCCCCGGAACCTGTTCCACGGGTTGATGGGTGGGGCCGTCCTCGCCGACGCCGATGGAGTCGTGGGTAAAGACCCAGACGGCGCGAATGCCCATGAGCGCGGCCAGACGCAGGGCGTTCTTGGCGTAGTCGGAGAAGACCATGAACGTGCCGGCATAGGGAATGAAGCCGCCGTGCAGGGAAAGACCGTTCATGACGGTGCTCATGCCGAATTCGCGCACACCGTAGGCCAGATAGTTGCCGGCGGCTTTGGCGGGATCAAAAATGACGCTGGCTGCGGTCTTGGTGCCTACGGAACCCGAGAGGTCGGCGGAACCGCCCATGAGCTCGGGCAGGGCGGGCACGAGGCTTTCCAGAGCCTTTTTGGAAGCCACGCGGGTGGCGATGCTTTCCCCGGCTTCACGCGCCTGCTGAATCATGCGGGCGGCAATGGAAGACCAGTCGGCGGGCAGGGCGCCGCTCATGCGGCGTTCAAAGGCGGCGGCCAGATCGGGGAAGGCTGCGCGATAGGCGTCCATGCTCGCCTGCCAGCGCGCTTCGGCTTCCGCGCCGGTCTTGCGGGCATCCCAGGCGGCGGCGATGTCGTCGGGAACAGTGAAGGCGGGCGCATCCCATTCCAGCGCCTTTTTGGCGGCGGCGGCCACGTCTTCGCCCAGCGGCGAACCGTGGCAGGAGGCGGAGTCGGCCTTTTCGGAGCCGAAACCGATATGGGTGCGGCAGATAATCAGACTCGGGCGGGTCTGATCGGCACGGGCTTCGGTCAGCGCCTTGTCCAGCGCGTCGGCGTCGTGTCCGTCCACGGGACCGATGACCTGCCAGCCATAGGCGGCATAGCGTCCGGCCACATCTTCGGTGAACCAGCCGTCAATGCTGCCGTCGATGGAAATGCCGTTGGCGTCGTAGAGCGCGATCAGCTTGCCCAGCTTCCAGGTGGCGGCCAGCGAGCAGGCTTCGTGCGAAACGCCTTCCATGAGACAGCCGTCGCCCAGGAAGACATAGGTATGGTGATCGACGATGGTATGTCCCGGACGGTTGAATTCGGCGGCGAGCAGACGCTCGGCCAGCGCCATGCCGGCAGCCGTGGAAATACCCTGCCCCAGCGGGCCGGTGGTCATGTCCACGCCGGGCGTGTCGCCGAATTCGGGATGCCCGGGCGTTTTGGAACCCAGCTGACGGAAATTGCGGATATCGTCCATGCTGAGATCGTAGCCGGTGAGATGCAGCACGGCATAGAGCAGCATGGAGGCATGACCGTTGGAGAGGACGAAACGGTCCCTGTCATACCAGTGCGGATTGGCGGGATTGTGCTTGAAGCCGTGGCGCCAGAGGGCCTCGGCCATGTCGGCCATGCCGAGGGGAGCCCCGGGATGGCCGGATTTGGATTTTTCGATGGCGTCAATGGCAAGGGCGCGGATGGCATTGGCGCATTGGCGACGGGTGGGCATGGCTGTTCCTCGCTGGGCTTGAGGGTTGGGGGGATTATTTCCAGGCCAGCGCCGCGGCGCAGCGGGCCGTATGGGCATTTGTTGCGGCGGGCGCGACGGCATCCGCGAAGCATTGGGCGCGCGGGCCGTAGGGGGGATGGCCGAAGAAGGCGGAACCGGAAACGAGCACGTCCGCACCGGCGGCCACAAGAGCGGCCGCATTTTCGGGGCAGGCCCCGCCGTCCACCTGCAACAGCGTCCGGTCGGCGCCGTGTTCATCCAGCAGGGCGCGGGCGGCGCGGAGCTTGTCGTAACTGGCGGGAATAAATTTCTGTCCCGAGAAACCGGGATTGACGCTCATGATCAGCGCCATGTCGATATCGGCGGCAAGCCAGCGCAGACAGGAAATGTCCGTGCCGGGATTGAAGGCCAGACCGGTCTTGCAGCCCAGACGGCGGATTTCCGTCAGCGTACGCTGCGGATGCGGATCGGTTTCCGCATGAATGACGAGCATATCCGCGCCGGCATCACGGAACGCGGCAATGTGCCGGGCGGGGTCCGTAATCATGAGGTGCACATCGAAGAAAAGGGATGTGCGGCTGCGCAGGGCCTTGATGACGGGAGCCCCGAAGGTGATGTTGGGCACAAAGACGCCGTCCATCACATCAAGGTGCAGCCAGCGGATGCCGGCCTGCTCAAGGGCGGCGCATTCGTCGGCCAGCCGGGAGAAGTCGGCGGAAAGCAGGGAAGGGGAAAGAATCATGGCGACATCCTGGGGCGGCCCCGGGAGGCCGCGCTGCGGAAAGGCTGGTCCTTTTCCGGCAGAAGGGACGACGTCCTGTGAAGGACGCCGTCCCGTTGTTATTCTTCCAGCAGCATGCGGCGCAGCTGCCGCAATTCCTGCTCCATGCGGCGGGTAAAGTCCGGGTCGCGACGCGGCGCGGCTTCGGCGGCGGGTTCCGCGGGCGGGTTTTCGCCTTCCATCAGCACACGGCGCGCGCCGTCGATGGTCATGCCCTTTTCATGCAGCAGATAGCGTATGCGTCGCAGCAGGGCGATGGTCTCCTCGGAATAGAGGCGCTGGCCTTTGGCTGTACGCACGGGCTGCAACTGCGGAAATTCCGATTCCCAGAAGCGCAAGACATAGGTCTTGAGATCGAGAAGGTCCGCGGCTTCGCCGATACGGTACAGTTTTTCAGCCATGCCTCCTCCGTGTCTATACCCTCACGCCCAAATCACGCACAAGGGATTGTGCCACCTTTTCCCGCTCCTTGTCCACCTCCGCATCCTTGAGGGTGCGGTCGGCATGGCGGAAGGTCAGACGGAACGTAAGATTGCGCTCTTCGGAATCTTCCGGCTCGAAGCAGTCGTGCAGCACGACGTTTTCGAGCAGCGGCAGCCGGAGCCCCGCGATATGGGCAAGCACGGCCCCGATGCGTACGCTGCGGTTTGCCATGATGGTGATGTCGCGGCGCACGGGCGGGAAGACCGGCAGCGGGGCGAATTTGATGGCGGCGGCATCGTGCAGGCGGCGGATTTCCTCCAGATTGAGTTCCGCAAGCCAGACATCCTTGCGCGCATAGAAGGCGTCGGCCTGTTCGGGGCGCACGCGGCCCATGACGCCGAGCGTGCGGCCGTCGGCGCGGATGGCGACGCAGGGCAGCAGGAAGGGATGTTCGCCTTCATAGGCCGCGTATTCAAGCGCGGGCAGGTGCAGGAATTCCCGGAGGTTTTCCACAATGCCCTTGAGATCTGCGTAATCGGCATCTTCCGAGCTCTGCGGCCAGCTGCCGTCAAAGCGGCTGCCGTAGAGCATCAGGCCGAGCATGCCGGTTTCCACGCAGCCGGTCGCCCGCTCGTCGGCACGGGGAGCCGCTTCAAAGATATTGGCGATTTCAAAGATGCGCAGCCCTGCGGCGCCCTGGGCAAGGTTGTTGCGCAGGGTCTGGAGCAGACCGGGAGCAAGCGCCGTGCGCAGAGCATCCTGTTCCGCCGACAGGGGGTTCATGATGGAAATGCGGTTGTCCTTGGGCAGATTCAGCTGATCAAGGTCCTTGTGCCCGACGAAGCTGTAATTGACGGCTTCGTTGAGACCGAGACCGGCGGCCCAGCGCTTGAGGCGCATGCGGAAGGCAAAGTCGCTTTCCGGCTCGCCCGCGCGGGAAAGATCGCCGCACACGACCGGCAGGGCGGGCTCAATGGTATCCAGCCCCCAGACGCGGCCCACTTCCTCGATCAGATCGGCTTCGCGCGTCAGGTCGGGACGCCAGCTCGGCTGACTTGCCGTCCAGACGTCGCCGTTCTTTTCAAGGGCGCAGCCCATGCCTTCCAGCACTTCCGCGTCGAACTCGGGGGAAAGTTCCACACCCAGAAGCGCGTTGGCGCGTTCGGGACGGAAGGTGATGCGGGCGGGCACAAAGGGACGGGGTTCGGCGTGGCTCTTGCCGGGGCAGACCTTGCCGCCGGAAAGGCTGGCCATCATGGCCGCGGCGCGATCCATTGCCCAAAGGGTGCGGCACTGATCGATGCCGCGCTCGAAGCGGTAGGAGGATTCGGACGACAGGCCGAGACGGCGGGACGTCTTGCGGATGAGCGCGGGCTTGAAGCAGGCGCTTTCCAGAAAGACGTTGCGGCTGTTTTCGTCGATTTCCGTTTCCGCGCCGCCCATGACGCCGGCCAGGGCCACGGCGCGGTTCTTGTCGCGGATGGTGAGGTCGGCGGCACGGAGGATGCGCTCCTGCCCGTCCAGCGTGACGAGACGCTCGCCCTCGGCGGCAAAGTCCACACGGATGCAGCCGCCCTGGAGCTTGTCCAGATCAAAGGAGTGCAGGGGCTGACCGCATTCAAAAAGGATGTAGTTGGTCACGTCCACAATGTTGGAAATGGGACGTACGCCCACGGCATGCAGACGATGGCGGATGCGCATGGGCGAGGGGCCGATTTTGACGTCGGCAATGACGCGGCCGGCATAGAGGGGGCAGGCGTCGCCGTCGGCAATGTCCACATCCGGCAGCGCGAGGGCGGGGCCGTTTTCTTCCAGAGGCAGTTCGGGGATGGTCAGCGGCAGCTTGAAGGCCAGCGCGGTTTCCCGCGCAAGGCCCAGAACCGACAGGCAGTCCGCGCGGTTGGGCGTGATGGAAATGTCCAGCACCTCGCGATCAAGCTCCAGCGTGTCCACCAGACGCGCGCCGGGAACGGCGCTGTCCGGCAGCACCATGATGCCGGAATGATCTTCCGTCAGGCCCAGCTCGCGTTCAGAGCAGATCATGCCGTGGGAGGGAGCGCCGCGCAGTTTGGCCTTCTTGATGACCAGACCGCCGGGCATGGTGGTGCCGACCAGCGCCACGGGCACTTTCTGCCCTTTGGCCACATTGGGCGCGCCGCAGACGATGTCGAGCAGCTCGCCCTGTCCGGCGTCCACCTTGCAGATGTGCAGATGATCGGATTCGGGGTGATCGGCGCATTCCACCACATGGCCTACCACGATGGAGGAAATGGCCTCGTAGGGGCGCACAATGTCTTCCAGCTCCAGACCGAGCATGGTCAGCTTGTCGCCCAGTTCCTGAGCCGTGCCTTCGTAGGGCACAAATTCACGCAACCATGAAAGAGAAAGCAGCATATATCGTTATCCTGTGAGTAGCGGGGATAAGGGGCGCGGGATGCTTCCCGCAGCCGCCGGAGCGTCGGGCCCTGCGGCAAAAAGCCCGGGAGCAGCGCTGAAACGCTCTAGAATTTCCATGCCGGGGATTGCGGCGTCACATCCGGCAGCGGCGGAACGTCGTCATCCTGTCCGTAGCCGCCGTATGCGCCCGCGGGCAGGCGCTTGCGTTCGACCTTTTCCTTGGGCTCCGTGGGGACGATGGGACGCCCGTAGGCGTCGAGGCGTCCTTTCATGCCGCTGACGCCGCCGCTTTGCGCTGTGGCGGAGCCGGTGGGCACGTCCTGGAGACGGCGGGGCGTTCCCGGGGCCTCAAGGCCGGAGTGCGGCGCGCTGGCCGCCGAACGGGCGGCGGCATCCGCCGGAGCGAACGCAAACAGACCCAGCAGCAGCGCCGGCAGGGCTGCACGGAAAAAGGTTCGGCAGCCCATGACTAACCGGCAAACTGGCCGAGGAAGCGCACGTCGTTCTCAAAGAACATGCGCAGGTCCCCGATACCGTATTTGAGCATGGCCACGCGTTCCACGCCCATGCCGAAGGCAAAGCCGCTCACGTCTTCGGGATAGCCCGCCGAGGCAAAGACCGCCGGGTCCACCATGCCGCAGCCGAGAATTTCCACCCAGCCGGTGGTCTTGCAGACGCGGCAGGGCTCGCCGTTCACATGACCCGCGCCGCCGCAGATGCAGCAGGAAATGTCCACTTCCGCGGAGGGTTCGGTGAAGGGGAAGAAGCTGGGGCGGAAACGGACGTTGGTATGCCCGCCGAAGACGGCGCGCACAAAGGCCGTCAGCGTGCCGCGCAGATGGGCCATGCTGATGCCTTCGCCCACCATGAGGCCTTCGATCTGATGGAACATGGGCGTGTGCGTCAGGTCGGAGTCGCGGCGGTAGACCTTGCCGGGAGCGATGACGGCCAGAGGAGGCTTGCGGCCCAGCATGGTGCGCACCTGCACCGGGGAGGTGTGCGTGCGCATGAGCGTGCGCTCGTCGATGTACAGGGTGTCCTGCATGTCGCGGGCGGGATGTTCCGGCGGCATGTTGAGGGCTTCAAAATTGTAATAGTCGTTTTCCACCTCCGGGCCGGAGGCGATATCAAAACCGAGATGGCGGAATACGGCGCAGATTTCTTCGGTGACAAGCGTGGTGGGATGCAGAGTCCCCTGCCACGGCGCCCGCCCGGGAGTGGTGGGGTCGAAGCGGGCCAGGGCCTCGGCTTCCTTCTGAGCCTCGAGCTCGGCCTTGCGGGCTTCAAACAGGGCGTTGAGCCGCTCCTTGACGCTGTTGGCCTTCTGTCCCACGGCGGGCCGTTCCGCCGGGGGCAGGGAAGACAGGGAGCTCATAATGGAGGCCAGTTTGCCCTTGCGCCCCAGAAAATCCACCCGCAGCTCTTCCAGAGCCGCCAACGAAGAAGCCCGGCCGCAACCTGTTTCCAGATCGCCCACCAGGCTTTCCAATGCTGCAATCAGATCCATGCGATATCCCCGCCGCCGACGGCGGCCATGTCTGCCGCATCCCCGGCAGGGGCGCGGCTTCCTCTTCAGAGCATTTTTCCACGGCCTTCGTTTCGCGGGAAAAACGTCGTTTTTCCATCCGGTTCAGGCCGGGCGGCGCTGTGCCGCCGCCTCGCGTTCCGCCTCTTTCAAAGGCGGAATGCTCTGAGACAACAAACGGGCGGCGGGCTGTTACGCCGCGCCGCCCGTCTCCAGACTCTACGGAGCGTCGATCCCGCGCTCATGCGGACAGGGCCGCAGGCTGCGGAAACGGACGCTGCATGACGAAGGCTTTCGCTCTAGTTGAGGGCGGCCTTGGCCTGCTCCACGACCTTGGCGAAGTCTTCCTTGTGGTACACGGCCAGATCGGCCAGCACCTTGCGGTTCAGCGTGATGCCGGCCTTGTTCAGGCCGTGCATGAGACGGCTGTAGGAAAGGCCGTTGAGACGCGCACCGGCGTTGATGCGCAGAATCCACAGGGTGCGGAAGTCGCGCTTGCGGTGCTTGCGACCGATAAAGGAATATTGCAGCGCGCGTTCCACAGCCTCGCGGGCGGTGCGGTACAGACGGCTGCGGCCGCCGCGAAAGCCTTTGGCGGCGCTCAGATACTTTTTGTGCCGACGATGGGCAGCAAGACCTCTCTTCACACGCATGGGAGTATCCTCCATTGTCTCCCGGCAGAGGCGGAGGTTGCCCGCCGGGGAGTAAATTTTTCTACAATGCGGAATTGAACCCGAAGGTCACGGCTTCCGCAGGCCGAACAGCACGTCCGCAGGACGGCTTGAGACGACGGCGCGCACACGACGCCATCGGGGTTCCGTGCCTGCTAGCCGTTGGGCAGCATGCGGCGCACGGCCTTCTCGTTGGTGCGGTCCACCGTGGTGGCCTGGCCCAGACGCATCTTGCGGCCGGGGGCCTTCTTGGTGAGGATGTGGCGCAGGTTCTGACGGCGGCGCTTGAACTTGCCGCTGCCCGTCACCTGAAAACGCTTGGCGGCGGAGCGCCGGGTTTTGATCTTGGGCATGATGTTCTCCCTGAGTAATGATGTCGGCATCCGTGCTGTTACGGATGCTTGCGCCCGCACAGAAGCGGACGCCTCCCTGCCCGTCCTGAGGCGGGCAAGGCATAGTGCCTTAAAACCTTGTCGGATGCAAGTGTTCCGCGACCGATCCCGGCGCTACTTCTTGGGCACCAGCAGCATCTGCAGGGTACGGCCTTCGGCGCGGGCTTCCTGATCCACCTTTGCCACGTCCGCCAGATCCTGAACGATGCGGTCAAGGATGCTGACGCCGCGATCCTTGTGGACGATTTCGCGTCCGCGGAAGAAAACCGTCACCTTGCAGCGGTCGCCGTCTTCAAGGAAGCGGCGGATGTGGCGGACCTTGGTTTCATAATCGTGGTCGTCGGTCTTGGGACGGACCTTGATTTCCTTGATCTGCACCACGCTCTGGCGTTTCTTGGCTTCCTGCTTCTTCTTCTGCTGCTCGTACTTGAACTTGCCGTAGTCCATGATACGGCAGACAGGCGGCTCGGCGTTGGAAGACACTTCCACCAGATCCAGCCCGGCTTCCTTGGCCAGGGCAATGGCCTCATTGCGCTGCATAATCCCCTTCTGCTCGCCGTCGGCAGCGATGACGCGCACTTCGCGCGCGCGGATCATCTCATTACGACGCACGCCGTCCTGCGGCATTTCGCGGCGGGGTCTCATGTTAGGAGAAGCTATAGCTCATCCCTCCTCGTTTGAACGGCTCTTCGGCGTCCGCGCGAATCATGGCGGCGACCTCCGCCACGGACTTGAGCCCGACATTGTCCCCATTGCGCAGACGTACATTCACGCCGCCCGACTGCGCTTCCTTTTCTCCAACCACCAGAATATAAGGCACCTTCTCCAGCTGTGCCTCGCGCACCTTGAAGCCCAGCTTCTCGTTGCGCAAATCTGCCGTGGCGCGGATACCCAGCGCCTTGAGTTCGTCGCAGGCCTTCTGCGCCGCGTCGTTGCAGGCGTCCACAACCGTGAGCACGCGGGCCTGTTCGGGAGCAAGCCACGTGGGCATGGCGCCCGCGTACTGCTCGATCAGCACGCCGATGAAGCGTTCCAGCGAGCCCATGATGGCGCGGTGCACCATGACGGGACGATGACGCTCGCCGTCCTGCCCCACATAGGTGAGATCAAAGCGATCCGGCAGGGTGAAGTCCACCTGAATGGTGGAGCACTGCCATTCGCGGCCGATGCAGTCCAGCAGTCGCACGTCGATCTTGGGGCCGTAGAAGGCGCCGTCGCCTTCGTTGATTTCGTACGGCATATCGGCTTTCTTCACGGCCTCGATAAGAGCGTTGGTGGCAAGCTCCCAGGCCTCGTCCGTGCCGATGCTGTCTTCGGGGCGGGTCGAAATGGCGACCTTGAACTGGAAGTTGAACAGCTGCATCAGGTCGCGGATCAGATGGATGACGTTGAGAATTTCGCCTTCCAGCTGTTCCGGCGCGCAGAGAATGTGGGCATCGTCCTGCGTGAACTGGCGCACGCGCAAAAGACCGTGCAGCACGCCGCTTTTTTCATGCCGGTGCACGACGCCCAGTTCAAAATAGCGCTGCGGCAGGTCGCGGTAGCTGCGCAGATCGTTCTTGAAGATCAGCATGTGCGAAATGCAGTTCATGGGCTTGATGCCGTACTGATCTTCTTCGATCTGCGTGAAGTACATGTTCTGGCGATAGTGATCGTAATGCCCGGAACGCTGCCAGGTCTCCACGCGCAGCAGCTGCGGCCCCTGCACAATGTCGTAGTTGCGCTTGAGGTGCTCGCGCCGCCAGAAGTCTTCGAGAATGGTGCGCAGCAGCATGCCCTTGGGCAGCCAGAAGACCATGCCCGGAGCCACGTCTTCATGGAAGGTGAAGAGCTTCAGCTCGCGGCCCAGCTTGCGGTGATCGCGACGCTTGGCTTCTTCCAGCTGGGCAAGGTACTGCTTGAGCGCCTTGTCGTCGGCAAAGGCAGTGCCGTAGAGGCGCGAGAGCATGGGATTCTTTTCGTTGCCGCGCCAGTAGGCCCCGGCGGCGGAAAGCAGCTTGAAGGACCTGGAAAAGCCCGTGTGCGGCACGTGAGGGCCGCGGCACAGGTCGGTGAAGTCGCCGCAGGTATAGAGCGACACAGTATCGGCGTCGATGTCGTTGATGATCTCCACCTTGAAGTTTTCGCCCATGTCGGAAAACTTCCGCACGGCGTCGCCCTTGCTCATGCTCGTGCGCTCAAAGGGCAGCCGGGCCTCGGCAATGCGCTGCATTTCCGCTTCGATGGCTTCAAAGTCGTCGCTGGAGAAGGGACGATCCACAAAGAAGTCGTAGTAGAAGCCGTTGTCGATGGCCGGGCCGATGGTGACCTTGGCCGCAGGGAAGAGCTTCTTGACCGCCGCGGCCATGACATGGGCGGTGGAGTGACGCACAATGGCCAGGCCTTCGGGAGAATCGGCATACACCGGCTCGAGCGCTGTGCACCCTTCAGGCAGGGGCGCGGAAAGATCCAGCAGAGTCCGGGTGTCGCCCGTCGCAGCGCTGGCCGCAACGACGGCCTTGAATTTTTTGCCGCTCAGGGCCTGCTGCAAAACGGACGCCGCCGAGGCGTCGCCGGAAACTTCCACGGGCCGGCCTTCCACCTGTACTGTCATGGTAACTCCTTATATATGAGGTTGCGGCCTGCCGGAACCGCGCCGGGCGTACCGTTCACATCTCCGGAACTTTTTGCTTTTGTCCGGGAGTCGCGACGGGCTGCCGTCACGGAGGAGGCGCTGCAACCGCCGGAGCAGGGCGCGCCTGCGGCGTTCCCTGCTCATTTCTACAAAAAAAAATGGGGAGGCGGAAACCTCCCCATCAACAAATATGCCTGCCGCAAAGCGGCCTATAACGACGAGCGCCGCGCAACTGGCGTGCCTCGTCGCCAAAGGGGTAACCCCCATGTTGTCATTTTGGTAGGAACGAGCAGACTTGAACTGCTGACCTCTTCCGTGTCAAGGAAGCGCTCTAGCCACCTGAGCTACGCTCCTACATGAGGCAAGAATCGTTCTACGCGGATTGACCCCCTTCGTCAACAACTTTTTTGCAAAAAATTTATTTTTTCTTTTTTTAATATGTAACATATTGAAATATAAAAGATGTTTTTTGCTGCGCCTCCTTGCGGCCCGTCGGTGCTTTCCGTTATAAACAGGGCATGGAAGCGCATGAACATCTTTCCGCCCGGGATTCGGGGGCCCTGAGCGAGGCGGCGCAGCTGGCTCTGCTGCAGAAGCTGGCGCAGCTCGTCAATATTTCCACGGATATGGAGCGGACCCTGGACAGGGCGCTCGCGCTCATGGCCGAGCATTTGCATCTCATGCGGGGCAGCATCACGCTCGTGTCCCCCAGCACGGGGGAAATCCGGATTCAGGCTTCCTACGGTCTCAAGTCTTCCGAGCGTCTGCGGGGGCGCTATGTTCCCGGCGAGGGCATTACCGGCCGCGTCATTCAGACCGGGCAGCCCATGTGTATTTCCAATGTTTCGCGGGAGCCGCTTTTCCTTAACCGCACCCGCTCGCGCGATCTGAAGAAGGAGGCCATTTCCTTCATCTGCGTGCCCATCTGGCTGCATGGCGAAGTAGTGGGGGCCATGTCCGCGGATCATCTGCTGGCCGATGCCGCGACGCTGGAAGAGGAAATGCGTCTGCTCTATGTGGTGGCGGGCCTGCTGGCCCATGCCGCCTACGAAAGCCAGCGCTTTATGGACCGGCACAGCGGCGCGCCCGCGCGTCCCCGGGGCTTTGTGGGCAATTCGGAAGCCATGTGCCGCGTCTATGAGCAGCTTCTGCAGGTGGCTCCCTCCAATACGACGGTTTTTTTGCAGGGAGAGTCCGGCACGGGCAAGGAACTGGCGGCCCGGGCCCTGCATGCCGCCAGCTCGCGCGCGGACAAGCCCTTTATTTCGCTCAACTGCGCGGCCCTGCCGGAAAATCTGATCGAGAGCGAGCTTTTCGGCCATGAAAAGGGCGCGTTTACCGGCGCCAATGCCGTGCGCAAGGGGCGCTTTGAACTGGCCGATCACGGCACGCTTTTTCTGGACGAGGTAGGGGAGCTGAGTCTGCCCACGCAGGCAAAGCTGCTGCGCGTGCTCCAGGAACGCACCTTCGAGCGGCTGGGCGGCATGCACAGCCTGCATGCGGACGTGCGCATAGTGACGGCTACCAACCGCGATCTGGAAAGCATGGTGCGCGACGGGCAGTTCCGGCAGGATTTGTTTTACCGGCTCAACGTCTTTCCTATCTTCCTGCCCCCGCTGCGGGCCCGGCAGGATGATATTCTGCCCCTTGCCAACCATTTTCTGCAAAAGTTTGCGCTGGCGGCCGGGCGCGAGGATGCGCGTCTTTCGCTGGCGGTTATGGACATGCTGCAGCGCTACCGCTGGCCGGGCAATATTCGCGAACTGGAAAATGCCATGGAGCGGGCCGTTCTGCTGCTCGGCCGGGAAAATCTCGTCCTGCCGCAGCACCTGCCGCCCGCCATGCACCATCACGTTCTGAAGGAAGACACGTCGCAGGGCGATGTCTGTCAGGTTTTGTCCATCTCCCTCCAGGATCGTCTCGACGAACTGGAACGCGCCTGCATTGTGGACGCCTTGACCGTCCACAAGGGGCACATGGGCCATGCGGCCGCGTCGCTGGGACTGACGGAGCGCATCATGGCCCTGCGGATGAAGAAATACGGCCTTTGCTACAAGGAGTATCGCAAGGGCGCGCATGGCGAGGCCCCCGCGCACGGCGGGCCGGGAAAACATTAACAGAGGTTGTGAGCATGGCTATCAAACTGTTGCAGGATGTGGCGTGCGAAGGCAAGATCGTCGTCATTCGTCAGGATTTGAACGTGCCCATGAAGGAGGGCGTCATCACCAACGACAAGCGTATTCGCGCCGCCCTGCCCGGCGTGCGCATGGCGCTGGAAAAGGGCGCTGCCGGCGTGGTGCTGCTGTCGCACCTCGGGCGTCCCGTGGAAGGGGAGTTCGACGCGAAGTTCTCCCTTGCGCCCGTGGCCGCACATGTCGCTTCCCTGCTGGGCAGACCTGTGCGGCTGGCCGCCACGCCGGAAGAAGCCAGGCCCGCGCCCGGCGAAGTCGTGCTGCTGGAAAACGTCCGTTTCTTCAAGGGCGAAAAGAAGAATGATCCCGCGCTGGCCGCCCGCTTTGCCGCGCTGGGCGATATTTATGTCATGGACGCCTTCGGGGCGGCCCATCGGGCCCACGCCTCCACGGAAGGCGCGGTGCGTCAGGCCGGCGTTGCCTGCGCCGGTCCCCTCATGGCCGCGGAGCTGGAAGCCTTCGGCAAGGTCCTGCATGCGCCCGCCCGTCCGCTGGCGGCCATCATCGGCGGTTCCAAGGTTTCCAGCAAGCTGGGGCTGCTGGAAAATCTCGTGGACAAGGTGGACAGCCTGATCGTGGGCGGCGGTATCGCCAATACGTTTCTGGCAGCCTCGGGCGTCAATGTGGGGGCGTCGCTGTACGAGCCCGAACTTGTGGAAGACGCCAAAAAAATCATGGCCAAGGCCGCCGCGCAGGGCAAGAATCTGCCGCTGCCCGTCGACGTGGTGACGGCGGCGGCGCTGGAGCCCGGCCAGAAGGCCACGACGCGCACCGTGAGCGACGTGCCCGCTGATGAAATGATTCTGGATATCGGTCCCAAAACCGTGGCCCTGTATGAGGAGCTGCTGGGACGCGCCGCCACGGTGGTCTGGAACGGACCTGTGGGCGCGTTTGAAGTGGAACCGTTTGGCGAAGGCACCCGCGCGCTGGCCGGGGCGCTGGCCTCGTCTCCGGCCTTTGTGGTCGTGGGCGGCGGCGATTCCGTGGCTGCCGTGGAAGGCTACGGGCTGGCCGATCGCATGGGTTATATCTCCACCGGCGGCGGCGCGTCTCTGGAGCTGCTGGAAGGCAAGATCCTTCCCTCCGTGGCGGCGCTGGAAGCGCGCGGCTAGGGCGTTTCAGCTTTGAAAAAAGTAAAACGCGAGGCGGCGGCACGGCGTCGCTCGGTCTGAAGTGAGCGGAAAAAAGCTTTTTCCGCGAAACGACAGGCCGTATGGTTTGGAATGCAAAGCATTTCAAACTGAAAATGTTCTAGAGGTGGCGGCAGCTCCTGAAAATGGGAGTTGCCGCCTTTTTTATGGGACGGAGATTTTTTGTTGCTGCGTCGAGGGACGTCTGTCGAGGGGATGGGTGGAGGCGGCAGCGTGCAGCGAGTGGGCAAAATGCGCTTGAGAGCAGGAATCCTGTGACGCATTTCAAGAATAATACACTGTAAAATCAAACACGTTCGGTAGTTATATATCTAACGTTTCTGTGCTGTGTTGGCTGCTCTCGGAAGAAACATCTTGACTTTCCTATACAATCTCACGCATTGTGAAATTAGTAGCGGGGAGGACTCTCCGCTGTAAAAGAGATTGCGGGTTCCGCTTTTGCGGGGACATTGTAGTGCGCGGGCAGCGTACCATTGTTGAACTGCGGACAAGGCGTTAGAGAGGAGAGGTCATGCGTCAGTTTTCCATCCTTGTCAGAATTGTAGCCATCCTGTGCTGCGCATTTCTTGCGTGCGGTTGTTTTGTGCTCATCAGCAGTCACGGCATGAAGCAGCTCGCTGATTTCAGTCTGCTTTCGACAGAGCGGGTCCTGGTGGACGGGCAGCGGGCCAAGCTGGAGGCGACCACTCACTCCATGGCAATAGCCATGGGAGAGGCCCTGAAGGGCATGGATGAAGCGGCACAGGCGGAAAGCCTGCGCCGCTATTTGCGTGATATCCGTTATGAGGGCGACAAGTCGGGCTATTTTTATGCCTACAAGGGAACGCTCAATATCGCGCTGGCCCCTAATCCGGCGCTGGAAGGTCAGGATCTGGGCGATCGCAAGGATGTGAACGGCGTCTATTACGTGCGCGAAATGGCCCGGCTGGTGCAGCAGGACGGCAAGGGCTTTGTCAATCTGGTGTTCCCCAAGCCCGGTATGGGCGATCAGCCCAAGCTGAATTATGTGGAGGCCATTCCCGGCACGCCGTTCTATCTGGGCACGGGCGTCTATCTTGATAACGTGGCCACGGAAAAGGGGCATCTTGACGCCGCGTTCGAGGAAACTTTCTCCAGTCAGGCCCGCCTTTTCTACAGCGTCACGGGTCTGAGCCTGCTTATTCTGCTGGGGCTGGGCGTTGTCATTGCTTCGAGTATCGTGCGTCCTTTGCGCAATGCTACGAATCTGGCGCACGAGGTTTCCAGAGGGAATCTGGACATGGATGTGGACGTTCGCGGGCGCGATGAGATCAGCCGCCTTGCAGGGGCGCTGCGGGAAATGGTGCAGACCCTGCGGGCGAACAGAGATGAAATCCGCAAGCAGCAGGCGCTGGCCGAGCAGCAGACGGAAGAGGCCCGCAAGGCTGCGGACGAAGCCGAGAGCGCCCGGCTGCGTGCCGAAGGCGCGCGTCGTGAAGGCATGCTGGCGGCCGCGGACAGGCTGGAACATGTTGTGGAACGGCTTTCCACGGCATCCACGCAGCTGACCACGCAGCTTGATCAGGCCAGCGACTCGGCCGCGCATTCCGCGGAACGCCTCTCCGAAGCCGCAACCGCCATCACTGAAATGAACTCCACCGTGCAGGAAGTGGCCCGCAACGCCTCGGGAGCTTCGGACATGTCGGCGGAAACGCGGCAGAAGGCCGAAGAAGGCGCGGCCATCGTGCAGAAGTCGCTGGGCAGCATCGAGCGCGTCCAGAAGGGCTCCGAAGCCCTGAAGGAAGATATGACCCAGCTCAATACGCACGCCCAGTCCATCAGTCAGGTTATGAGCGTCATTTCCGACATAGCGGATCAGACAAATCTGCTGGCGCTCAATGCGGCCATTGAAGCGGCCCGGGCGGGCGAAGCCGGACGCGGCTTTGCCGTTGTGGCCGACGAAGTGCGCAAGCTGGCGGAAAAGACCATGGCTTCCACCAGCGAGGTCGCCCGGGTCGTGCATGCCATTCAGGAGAGCACGACCAAGAGCATGGCGGCCATGGACGAATCCATTCAGCTTATTGTGCAGGCCACGGACTTTGCCGGCAAGTCCGGCGATGCCCTGCATGACATCGTGACCGATGCCGAAGCCACCGCGGACGAGGTCCGGGCCATCGCCACCGCCAGCGAAGAACAGTCCGCGGCCAGCGAGGAAATCAACCGCTCCATTGTCGAGGTCAACAGCATGACGAGCGAAGGCGCGCGCGTCATGCGGGACGCTTCGCAGGCTGTCGCGGAACTGGCCCGCGAGGTGCAGGAACTGCGCGCGCTTATTGTGGATCTCAAGCAGAGCTAGAGCATTTTTAGTTTGAAACGCTGTGCGTTTCAAACCATACGGCCTGTCGTTTCGCGGAAAAAACGCGGTTTTTCCGCTCAATTAGGACCGGGCGGCACAGCGCCGCCCGGCTCGAGCCGTTTCCGGGGGAAGGATGCGTTCTTCCCCCTTTGCATTTTCTGGGGAATGTGACGCGCTGCGGGGAGCGGGGGGCGCGGCGAGCGTTCCCGGGGAGCTTCTGAACTGCAGAATACCAGCCCTGATATGCGAAAAGGGACCGTGCAGTACTGCACGGTCCCTTTTGTATAGCATTGCATGAAGCCGGACAGGATGGCGGAGGCGTATAGGGGTCGAACCTACCGCAGACAGTGAAGCCTGCCACCGGTTTTGAAGACCGGGCGCCACACCGGTGACGAAACGCCTCCCTTCATTTCCGACTCTCTGGTAGAAAAGACTGGCATGAATTCGTCCCGAGGTCAAGCCGGACGGACGGCACGGCTTAATGGAAATAATAATTTTTACTTTTTATGAAACAACATCTTGAAAAGACAGCGGGAGAGATTCTTTCTTCCGTACGCGAAAGAACAGGATATATGCTTTGCAATTTTGTTGTTTTGTGCTAGAAAGCGGGCTAGTCTATGTCTCCGTCTCAAGGCTTGCCCGCCGGACGGAAAACGGCAGAGGGCATTTCGCAAGCCGCACCAGCGCGCTTGTCGCGGCGGTCCGGCAGAACCGGGCCAAGGCTTTTCTTGTGATGCATCGGCATCGTGACCCCATGGGAGAAATCGCATGACAACACTGTTTTACCTGTTGGGCTACCTCGCGGTCATCGGCTTCGTCGTAATGGCCTGTATGAAAATCAAAACCTATGTGCAGGCCAGCCCCCTGCATGTGCGCTGGGAACTGTATCCCGTGCCCCATGAAGGCGAACGCGCCACGCGCGGCGGCAGCTTCATGGAAGACAAGGACTGGTGGACCAAGCCCCGCCACATTGATCATCTGGGCGATATCAAGGCCCTGCTGACCGAAGTGCTCTTCCTGCACGCCACCTTCGAGCACAATCTGAAGCTGTGGTTCCGCACCTATCCCTTCCACTTCGGCCTGTACATGCTCATGGGCGGCACCATCATCCTGGTGCTGGTGGCCTTCCTGCGCCTGTTCGGCGTTGATCCTCAGGGCGGTTTCCTGACCTTCGTGTTCAACGTCATCAATGCCATCAGCATGATCGGCATGTTCGGCATCATCGGCGGCGGCATCGGCCTCATCTGCCGTCGTCTGCATGACGAAGGCCTGCGCAAGTACAGCACGCCCGAACACTTCTTCAACCTGGGCGTGTTCATCATCTTCGCGCTGGTGGGTCTTGTGGCCTGGGCCTTCAACGGCTCCTTTGCCCGCATCTCCTCCGACTTCATCTACAACCTGCTGACCTTCAACTTCGAGCCGCTGACCAGCAGCACCTTCGGGCTGCATATGCTCTTCGGCTTCTTCCTGCTCATCTGGATCCCCATGACCCACATGGCGCATCTGGTGTTCAAGTACTTCACCTACCATGACATCCGCTGGGGCGACACGCCTACCAACTACAGCGAAGAAAACAAGAAGAAGATCGGCGACGCCCTGAAGTTCCATGTAACGTGGTCCGCTTCCCACATTAACCCTGAAGGTTCCGCCACCAAGAACTGGGTCGATGTCGCGACCAGCACCGGCGTACCCTCCAAGGACTCCAAGTAGACGGAAAACCATCTCAGGGAGACGCGCGAGCGTCCGTCGGGTCTGCCCGACGTATCAACGCAATCCGCTTGATGGAGCGATTTATATGAAAGATACGTTGCAACTGACAGATATCTCCACTGCCGAAGGGCAGATGGTTCACATTGATCCCAAGGATCTGCCCGAAATCCCCGGGCTGGATCTGAAGCCCATGCCCTGGCGCCCCTTCACCGAGGAGCAGAAGGAAAAGACCGCCTGCATCCTTGACGAAGTGTGCGTGCTCAACATTCCCAAACCTGCCAACAAGCAGGAAGAGGAAGAGCTGGTCAACAAGTTCATCAACGGCATGCGCAAGCTGTTCTCCAAGGAAAACAACTGGACCTTCCTGCCCATGCTGGAAACGAGCATGGACTACTGCGCCCAGTGCAACTCCTGCTCCGATGCCTGCCACCTCTACGAGATGTCCGGCCAGAATGAAATGTACCGGCCCAACTACCGGTCCGAAATCTTCCGCCGCATCTACAAGCAGTACGTCAAGAAGGAGCCTCTGGCCAAATGGCGCTACGGCGACATGGGCCTGAACTGGAAGACCGTGGCGCGTCTGGGCGAACTGGCCTACCGCTGCAACCTGTGCCGTCGCTGCGCGCAGACCTGTCCCATCGGCGTGGACAACGGTCTGATCGCCCGCGAAATCCGCAAGCTGTTCAGCCAGGAACTGGGCATCTACCCCCGCGAGCTGCATGAAAAGGGCACTGTGAATCAGATGTCCGTGGGCTCTTCCACCGGCATGACCCCCGACGTGGTGAAGGAAAACGTGGAGTTCATCGACGAGGACTACACGGAAATCACCGGCGTGGGCATCCACACCCCCTTCGACGTGAAGGGCGCCGACATCCTGCTGCTGCACAATGCCGGCGAAGTCATGGCCTGGCCCGAAAACATCGCCGCCTTCTCCCTGATCTTCCAGGAAGCCGGCCTGTCCTGGACCCTGTCCAGCAAGTCCGTGGGCTATGACGCGGTGAACTACGGCGTGTTCTACGACGACGCCCAGACCGCCCGTATCGCCCTGCAGCACATGCAGGCCGCCAAGGAACTCGGCGTCAAGAAAATCGTCATGGGCGAATGCGGTCATGCCCACAAGGCCCTGACCGTCATTGCCGACCGCGTCATTCCTTACGAATACCAGGTGCCGCGCGAAAGCTGCTACGTGACCCTGCGCGATATCGTGATGAGCGGCCGCCTCAAGCTGGATCCCAGCCGCAACAACTTCCCCGTGACCCTGCACGACCCCTGCAACATCGTGCGTCTCATGGGTATTGTGCAGCCCCAGCGTGACATCCTGCACAAGATTGCGCCCATGTTCCGCGAAATGCCCTGCCACGGCGTGGACAACTACTGCTGCGGCGGCGGCTCCGGCTTCGCCATCATGACCCGTAACAATATCGACGAGTGGCGCGGCAACATCTCCGGACGCAAAAAGATGCAGCAGATCGCAGCGGCCTTCAAGGACTGCCTCGGCCCCGAAACCAAGAAGTACATCTGCGCTCCCTGCTCCAACTGCAAGGGCCAGATCCGCGAAATGCTGGAACACAACGATCTGTACTCCAAGAACAGCTTCGCCTACGGCGGTCTGGTGGAACTGATCGTCAACGCCATGGTCAACGTGAACCCCGGCTTCATCAAGTGGGAAGGCGACGAAGAATAAGACGTCGCTGCGCGTTGTCCGTGTAACGGACTGATACGGCGGCCGATGCCCGGAAGAGTATCGGCCGCCTTTTCGTTTTCTGTTTCAGAGCTTTTCAGTTCGAAACGCGCAGGCTTCAAAACATGAGCCTTTTCAGTTTGAAATGCTGCGCGTTTCAAAACACACGGTCTGTCGTTTCGCGGAAAAAACGCAGTCTTTACGATCTCTTCTGGCCGGTCGGCGCTGTGTCGCCGCCTCGCTCTCGATCTTTTTCAACGCTGGCACGCTCTGAAAAAAACAGACGGAGAGAAATTTTTTTATTTTTAATAATATGCTGTTCTTATAGTATTTTTTAATTCTGAAAAAGTTTTTTGCAAAAAAATGCCCTTTTCCCCCTTCCCAATTCGGCAGGGCGCTTTATCTAGTATCCCGATGCGGGAAGGACGCCCTCCCGAAGCGGATGGAGCGCCTGCCGCAAACTCCGCCGCCCCTGCGGCGAAGCCAACAGGCAATAACATTTTTGGAGGATATACCGTCATGAAGCTGCAACCCCTGAACGATCGCGTGCTTGTGAAACGTCTTGAGTCCGAAGAAAAGACCGCCGGCGGTCTGTACATTCCCGACACCGCCAAGGAAAAGCCCTGCAAGGGCGAAGTCGTCGCCGCCGGTCCCGGCAAGCTCGCTGAAAACGGCACGCGTACTCCTCTGGCCGTGAAGAAGGGCGACATGGTGCTCTTCAACAAGTATGCGGGCACGGAAGTCAAGCTGGACGGCATCGAGCATCTGGTGATGCGCGAAGAAGACATCCTCGCCATCATCGACTAATCCTCCCCCTCTCACGAGGCGAAGGTTTCCCGCAGAGCAATTTACCCAATTTACTGAAGAAGATAATTTTCAGGAGATATAATCATGGCCGCTAAAGAAGTTATTTACGACGTGAAAGCCCGCGAACGTCTGGCTCGTGGCGTTGACAAACTCGCCAATGCCGTGAAGGTGACCCTCGGTCCCAAGGGCCGCAACGTTGCTATTGAAAAGTCCTTCGGCGCTCCGGTCATCACGAAGGACGGCGTGACCGTGGCGAAGGAAATCGAACTGGAAGACAAGTTCGAAAACATGGGCGCCCAGCTGGTGAAGGAAGTTGCCTCCAAGACTTCCGACGCCGCCGGCGACGGTACCACCACGGCCACCATTCTTGCGCAGGCCATCTATCAGGAAGGCGTGAAGCTCGTTGCCGCCGGCCGTAATCCCATGGCCATCAAGCGCGGCATCGACAAGGGCGTGGACGCTCTGATCGGCGAACTCGGCAACCTTGCCAAGCCTACCCGCGACCAGAAGGAAATCGCCCAGGTCGGCACCATTTCCGCCAACTCCGACACCACCATCGGCAACATCATTGCCGAAGCCATGGCCAAGGTGGGCAAGGAAGGCGTGATCACGGTGGAAGAAGCCAAGGGTCTGGAAACCACCATGGACGTGGTGGAAGGCATGCGCTTTGACCGCGGCTACCTCTCCCCCTACTTTGTGACCAACGCCGAAAAGATGCAGTGCGAAATGGACAACCCCTACATCCTCTGCACCGAAAAGAAAATCTCCAGCATGAAGGACATGCTGCCCGTGCTTGAGCAGGTCGCCAAGGTCAACCGTCCTCTGGTGATCATCGCTGAAGACGTGGAAGGCGAAGCTCTGGCCACCCTCGTGGTGAACAAGCTGCGCGGCGCTCTGCAGGTGGTGGCCGTAAAGGCTCCCGGCTTCGGCGACCGTCGCAAGGCCATGCTGCAGGATATCGCCATTCTGACCGGCGGTCAGGTGGCTTCCGACGACACCGGCACCAAGCTGGAAAACATGGCTCTGACCGACCTCGGTTCCGCCAAGCGCGTGGTGGTGGACAAGGAAAACACCACCATCGTGGACGGCATCGGCAAGGGTGACGACATCAAGGCCCGCGTGAAGCAGATCCGCGCTCAGATCGAAGAAAGCACCTCCGATTACGACCGCGAAAAGCTGCAGGAACGTCTGGCCAAGCTGGTGGGCGGCGTTGCCGTGGTGCATGTGGGCGCTGCCACCGAAGTGGAAATGAAGGAAAAGAAGGACCGCGTGGAAGACGCTCTGAACGCCACGCGCGCCGCTGTGGAAGAAGGCATTGTGCCTGGCGGCGGCACGGCCCTGATTCGCGTTGCCAAGGTGCTTGACAGCATCAAGCCCGCCGACGACGACGAACTGGCCGGTGTGAACATCATCCGTCGCGCCATTGAAGCTCCTCTGCGCCAGATTGCCCACAACGCGGGATTTGAAGGCTCCATCGTGGTGGAAAAGGTGCGCCAGGGCAAGGACGGCTTCGGCTTCAACGCCGCTACCGGCGAATACGAAGACCTGCTGAAGGCCGGCGTCATCGACCCGAAGAAGGTGACCCGTACGGCTCTGCAGAACGCCGCTTCCGTGGCTTCCCTGCTGCTGACCACCGAGTGCGCCATCTGCGAAAAGCCCGAACCCAAGAAGGACGCCCCGGCCATGCCCGGCATGGACGGCATGGGCGGCATGGGCGGCATGTACTAATCCCGCCTGAATACCGATAGTAAAAAGGCCCCCTGCGGATGTCTCCGCAGGGGGCCTTTTTGCGTCTCAGCGACCTGCTCCGGCGGATGCCGGGCTTTCTTTTCCGCTGTCCGGATACCGGGAGCACTAGAGCGTTTCACCTTTGAAAAAGGTAAAACGTCCTGGTCGTATTGAGTCGGTGTTCCTCTGTGCATCGCGGCTGCTGCCCGGCACGGGCAACAGGTCGCCTGCCCGGCGCGGGGCATGGGGTGAGAGGGGCCGGGCCCCTCTACACCCCCTGCACCCCCGTACTCCCCTTTTGGGGGTAACGCGAAAATAGTCTCTTGAGTTGGGCTGTACCCCGTCCGCCGCGTGTCGCGTGGGGCATCGGCGCGAACCTTCCC
>DXFI01000224.1 GCA_019114565.1 Candidatus Desulfovibrio intestinigallinarum
CTTTTCATTTTGCCACGTCAGTAACCCTCAAAATTCCTACCCCGCGGACTTTACCCTCTGAATTTATGCCGCTCACAGATGGGCAAAATACATGGGAGGTCATCGACACTACCTGTATCCCCTCTGACTGGAAGTAACTACAAGGTAATCTGGGGTCAGGACTCATTATCAGAGGTTGATTTTCCGGGATATTCATTCATGTAATGACATAAAAAATAAAATATCATTACATGCTACAAAAATATCCATCTTTCCCGTCAGACTCCGTGCGCGGGTTTTGGGGAGGATGGAGGAGTTTGTGAGGAGGAAGGAAACACTTTTTGCCGCGAGTAAAAGGGGGGCCTTCCCCCTCAAGACAAAACGTAGTGAGTCCTGAGCCTAAAGCGTTTCACCTTTGAAAAAAAGGGAAACGCGAGGCGGCGGCACAGCGCCGCCCGGCCTGTCGTTTCGCGAAAAAACGATGTTTTTTCCGCGAAACGACAGGCCGTATGATTTGAAACACGAAGCATTTCAAACTGAAATAGCTCTTACCGTCCATAAAAAACAAGTACCGCCCGTAGCCTGAGCTATGGACGGTACGGAACCGAAAGAAACATCTCCCCTGTCCCGGTTTTACCGGGGGACGGTGACTCCACAAAAAGCCGCCGCGTCTCCGCGCTTTTCATTTTCCAGATAAAAGCGCGTTTGGGGAAGGATGGGGGGCTTGGGGGGGAAGGAAACACCTTTGCGCGCCAGCGAAAGGGGTTTCCTTCCCCCCAACCAACACTCCCTAATCGTTGGCGCTGGGCGAAGGCCCGCCGCGCATCTGTTCGAGCAGGCGGCGATGGGCTTCGGCTTCGGCGGCCTTGCGGGCGTTTTCGTCTCTGATGCGCCGTTGCTGCTTGACGCGTTCAAGGCGCATTTGCTGGGCGCGTTCTCGTTGTGCCCGGGCCTCGGCAAGGAGCTTTTCCCGCTTGCCTTCAAAGGTGATGGTACTGATAAGCAGGGAAACGCCTATGGAGAGAATAGTCACGATCATGATCATGACCTTGATAATCTCCCACTGGCTTTCGCCTATCATGTTTCGCAGCCAGCCGAGATTGAGCTGATCGCCGAGCAGGATGATCAGGGGCACGGCAATGAAACAGAGCAGCAGGCCGAGAATTTCCATCCAGGCAAAGGTCTTGATGGAGGTCAGACAGAAGAGCGTCACGTCGCGCACGACGCGGAGCATCTTGAGGCGCTTGCGCAGACTGCGGAGCAGATCGTTGACCTTGGGCGTGGCGGCTTCGGCGCGCTGGAAGGTTCCGGCATCGTTGAAGTTACAGGCAAAGGCCCAGTTGATGATCCCGGCGCATTCGTTGAATTCGCCGCTGAACTCCTTGAGCGCCTGCGGGAAGGGGAACCATGAGGCCTCGTCGCGCACGTCCTGAAGAAGCTCCAGATAGGTTCGGTAGCGGTCGCGCAGGCCTTCGACTTCGCGGTGAATGCTCTCGGTCAGTTCCTTTTCCAGCAGCGGTCGTTCCTCGCGGATACGCAGGAAGGCCATGTAGTTCTGGACGCTGGTGCACTGCTGCGTATGGCGGAAACGCTTGCCGAGCTGAATCTGGACTGGGTGATCCTCGGGGAACCAGGCGTCGAGCTTGTCGATGAGCGCATTCAGCTCGACATGTTCCTCGTCGGCCTGCAGCCGGGCGGCCTCCCAGGGCTCAAACAGAGCGCTGAGGATGAGCAGCCGACCGCGCTCCAGCGCCGGGTCAATGAGCACCTTGTTGAAATAGGAGGGGTCCTTGCGCACCAGATCGAGAATCTGGTCGAGCATCTGCTCGGTAAAGCCCATCTTGACCTTGCAGACAATTTCCCGATAGCGCACGTCCTGCCACTGGGGCATGATCTTGAGGACCTGCCGGTACTGCTCCAGCGCCTTGGGGAGCTGCCCCTGTTCTTCGAGCAGTCGGCCCATCAGATATTCGTTCCAGGCCTGAAGAGCCGGAGCGGCGGTCATGCTGGCGGCTTCGCGGAAGGACAGGGACGCGCCGTCGAAGTTGCCCTTTTCCACCTGCAAAAAGCCCATGACAGTACGCAGACGGGGATCGCGCTGATGACGGGCGATGGTCTGCGACAGGTTCTTTTCAAATTCGGACAACTTTTCCGGCGGCAGGGAAACAAAGTCGTCCAGCAAATCCCAGGCGGGGCTGTCGTCCCGCGCCGGGGTATCGTCGTTGAAATTGTCGCTGTCGCGCATGCGATACAGCCACTGACGCGGCACGTTGCGCAGCTGGCTCGGGCCGTTGAGGGCCAGCACGGCGCGCAGGAGCGCGGCGCTGTCCCCGCCCTTGTCCAGAATGGCCTTCATGCCGTCAACACCCTTGGCGGCAAGGGCGGTTTCGATATCCCGGAAACCGGCATTGAGGTTTTCGAGACTGATCAGGGACAGACGATCCCAGATTTCGTTGCTGTTTTCCGAGGGCGCGGAACGCGTGGGACATTCGGATGCGGTGTGATTGTGCAGACCGCAGTAGAAACAGCCCACGGGCGTTGTGGTGGCCGCCAGCGCGCTGGACATGAGCAGCGGGATGGAATTGATGTTCATCTTGTTGTCGGAGAGCAGCACGGTGCACCAGCTGTCCATGCTGGCGTGCTCCCCGGCGAAACTGATGTCCCGCACCGTCACGCCGGAACCCAGCAGGTAGGCGTTACGGTAGCTCATATAGGGGAAGTCGGGCATCAGCTTGTCCCACTGCAGGCCGATCTTGCGGGGCAGTTCCGCATTGAAGTTGTAGTTCTTGCGGTCGGCCACCACGCAGACGCAGGGCCAGTACGGCCCCTTGTTGGGCGAGTCGCTCTCCTTGTCGAAGGTGCGGAGATAGTCCTTGATGAAGGTTCGCAGGACGCTCAGGTTTTCCACGTAGATCATGACGTAGGCATCCTGAACGATGAACTTCATCTTGTGCTGTTGCAGCAGGCCTTCCACGCACTTGAGCATGGCGCTCCAGCCGGCCTGATATTCCTTGTCCAGCGGGCTGCCCAGAGGATGCAGAATGGCGTACCAGCTCTGGGTGGAAGTATAGGGCATGCGCACATCGACTTCCATGTGCGCCCACTCCACCTGCGTCATGCCCTGACGCTTGTGCGCCTTGGCAAAGGAGATGCCGGGAAGGACGCTCTTGCCTTCGCGGCTCTTGGGGTGAATCCAGACTTCAAACTTCTCGCTGACGACCATTTCCTGCGCCTGCAGGGCGGCGTCCACATTGACGAGAATTTCTCGCTTGTTGTCGAGCACCAGACGGCCGGGGATCAGTTCGATGGTCACCGGCAGCGAATTGAAGTTGCTCCAGACCGTGAGCCGGGCCAGCGCCAGAAATACGTCGTCGGTAAAGAAGAACCACAGCGCCTGCTCGTGATCCGAAACAACCTGCATGCCGCCGTAGTTCTGCAGGGTCTGCGTGACGGCGGGGGGCACGACGCCATGCCAGCAGACCCACAGCACATGGCCGTAGGTACTCATACGCACTTCGCGGCGATGGTCGGGCAGACGGGCAAGCAGGGTAGTGAGTTTGGCCATGAATAAATCCTTTATAAAGAAGCTCAAGTCCTGTACATTATCTTGTTACCGACAAGGACGTCCTTATCAGGCACAGGAGAATGACATGGACATAAACAAAACCATGCAGGAACTGAAGGCACGCCCCGGCTTTGCCGAAAATGTGGGCATGACGCTCATTCACAACGGCACGGTGCGCGCATGGTCCCGCAAGGGGCATGAAACCGTTCACGCGGTGGACGTGCATCCCGACCGCGAAAAAATACGCGCCATCTGTGCGGAAATGGAACAGCGCCCGGGCATTTTCGCCATTATTGCCGAAGCTGCCGAGGGGCATCTGCTGCCCGGCGACGATCTGCTCTTCCTCGTGGTGGCCGGCGACATCCGCGAGAATGTCAAGGCCACGTTTGCAGAGCTGCTTGATCGTATCAAGTCCGAGGCCGTTTTCAAGACGGAATCCTAGCCGCTGTATTGCGGGCAGGGCCCGGCCGGAAGTCGTCCCCGGAAGGGCCTTGCCGGAAAGTTCCGCGTCAGCTTTCCGCCTCGCAGCAAAGTCTTGCAAGAACCGTGCTCAAAATGCGGGCAGGTCTTGCCCCGCCGCAGCCCTGCTTTCTCTATCGGCCCGGCACGGCAGGAAGTTAGAGCGTTTCCAGCTGAAAAAATGCTCTGGAGCTTTTTGTCGGATATTCTGCAACTGCGGCAGGACGGCCGCGTTCCGCTCCCCGGCAGCGCATCATGCGCAACGTTTCCGTTTCCGGCTTCGGCCTTACGGGCCGGAGAACGGCGGGGGGATGCCGCTCCCCCGATTCCGCCCCGGAACTTGCCAAATTTGCGTTCTGGCTTAATTATGAGACGGCAGACGTCGCCGACGCCGTCTGTACGCGCGTCCGCGCGACCTCATATCGCTTACGGGAGAACACATGTTCGGTTTTCTTTTCAGAAAAATATTCGGCAGCAAGAACGAGCGCTATCTGCGCAAGCTGCGCCCGGTGATAGCGCGCATCAACGCGCTGGAGCCGGAAATGGAAGCGCTGGCGGATGAAGATTTCGCCGCGCGCATGGCGCAGTACCGCGCCGACCTTGCCGAAGGCAAAACCACACTGGACGAACTGCTGCCGTCGGTCTTTGCCCTGGTGCGCGAGGCCTCGCGCCGCGTCATGGGCATGCGCCATTACGACGTGCAGCTCATCGGCGGCATCGTGCTGCACCGCGGCAAGATCGCGGAAATGAAAACCGGCGAAGGCAAGACGCTGGTGGCCACCCTGCCGGTATCGCTCAACGCGCTGACGGGCAAGGGCGTGCATGTGGTGACGGTCAACGACTATCTGGCCCGCCGCGACGCCCAGTGGATGGGCAAGCTCTATAATTTCCTCGGTCTGTCCGTGGGCGTCATCGTGCACGACATGGACGACGAAGCGCGCCAGGCCGCCTACCGGGCGGACATCACCTACGGCACCAACAACGAATTCGGCTTCGACTACCTGCGCGACAACATGAAGTTCTATGCCTCGCAGCTGGTGCAGCGCGGGCACAGCTACGCCATTGTCGACGAAGTGGACTCCATCCTCATCGACGAGGCCCGTACGCCGCTGATCATTTCCGGCGCATCCGACGAGAATGTGGATCTCTATCGCGTCATGGACGCCGTGGTGCGCCAGCTCGGTCCCGAATGCTACAGTCTGGACGAAAAGGCCCGGACGGCCACGCTCACCGAGGAAGGCGTGGCCCGCTGCGAGCAGATTCTGCGCATAGACAATCTCTTTGATCCCGCCAACATCACCGCGCAGCATCATATTCTCCAGTCCCTCAAGGCGCACCATATCTTCAAGCGCGACGTGGACTACATCGTCCATAACAATCAGGTCGTCATCGTCGATGAATTCACCGGCCGCCCCATGGAAGGCCGCCGCTATTCCGACGGTCTGCATCAGGCGCTGGAAGCCAAGGAAGGCGTCACCGTGGCCGCCGAAAATCAGACGCTGGCCTCCATCACCTTCCAGAACTATTTCCGCCTCTATGACAAGCTGGCGGGCATGACCGGCACGGCCGATACCGAAGCGGTGGAATTCCATCAGATCTACAATCTGGAAGTTATTTCCATTCCGCCCAACCGGCCCATGATCCGCAAGGATTATCCCGACCTCATTTTCCGCAGCCGTCAGGAAAAATTCGACGCCATCGTGCAATCCATCTGCGAACTGCACGAAAAGGGCCAGCCCGTACTGGTGGGCACCATCTCCATCGAGACGTCGGAAATGCTGTCGCAGCGCCTGCGCAAGCTCGGCGTGCCGCACAGCGTCCTCAACGCCAAACAGCACGAGAAGGAAGCCGAAATCGTGGCGCAGGCCGGGCAGGCGGGCAAGGTGACCATTGCCACCAACATGGCCGGTCGCGGCACCGACATTCTGCTGGGCGAAGGCGTGCGCGAGCTGGGCGGCCTGCACATCCTCGGCACCGAACGCCACGAAAGCCGCCGCATCGACAATCAGCTCCGCGGCCGTTCCGGCCGTCAGGGCGACCCCGGTTCCTCCCGCTTCTATCTCTCGCTGGAAGACACACTGATGCGTCTCTTCGGCTCCGACCGCCTCAAGGGCATCATGGAAAAGCTCGGGCTCAAGGACGGCGAAGCCATTGAAAACGCCATGGTGACCCGCGCCGTGGAAAACGCCCAGAAGCGCGTGGAAGCCCATCACTTTGAAATCCGCAAGACCCTGCTCGATTACGACAACGTCATGAACCAGCAGCGCGAAGTCATTTACTCCCTGCGCCGTGAATTCATGGTGGAAGAAGACCTTGAGCCCGTCCTGCGCGAATTCATGAGCGATATTCTGGACGACCTCTACAACGCCCTTGATCATGCCTCCGCCGAGACGCTGGACGAGGAAAAGGGCAAGGCGCTTGTGCGCCTTGCGGACGTGTTCAATATCGGCCGCGTCCTGCCCGCGGAAGCCCCGCTGCCCCAGCGCGAGGAATGCGAAGGCCTCATCCGGCGCATCTTCGAAGAGCTTCAGGCGGAATCCGGGCCCATGTACCGCGACATTCTGCGCTATTTCCTGCTGGAAGAGCTGGATCGCTCCTGGAAGGAACATCTGCGCAACATGGACGCCCTGCGCGACGGCATCGGCCTGCGCGGCTACGGCCAGCGCGATCCCAAGCTGGAATACAAGCGCGAAGGCTTTGAAATGTTCCAGAGCCTGCTCTTCCAGATCCGCGAAAACGTCTTCCGCGCCCTGACGCGCGTGCATGTGCAGGCCGAACCCGTCAATGCGGCCGATATTGACGCCGCCGCGCCTGTGGAAGAGCCCGCGGCCCCCACGCCCGAAGAAGAAGCCCGCGCCCTTGAGGAAGCCCAGCAGGAGGCCATTGCCGCCGGTTTCCGCCACAAGGATACGGGCAGCCTCTCCTACTCCGGCGGTAACGACAACGCGTCGGAGCCCGCGCCCGCCAAGGCGGCTCCCCGCGTCGGACGCAATGATCCCTGCCCCTGCGGCAGCGGCAAGAAGTACAAGAAGTGCTGCGGCGCCAAAAAGTAGCGCCCCGACACATGATGCAGAGGGAGGGGAAATTCTTCCGGCCGACAGGCTCAGGAGGGCTTCCCCTCCCTCTCGACTACCCCGAGTGGACGCGGCCCGCAGCAGACGGCGGCGCGGCGCGTTCCCCGGCGCACGGCCCCGCTCACGGGCCTTTCCTCTTTTTCATAGAGCGTTTCACCTTTGAAAAGGGTGAAACGCGAGGCGGCGGCACAGCGCCGCCCGGCCCAAAGTGAGCGGAAAAACCGCGCTTTTTCCGCGAAACGACAGGCCGTATGGTTTGAAATGCAAAGCATTTCAAACTGAAAATGCTCTAGAACGGAAACCACCCTCCCCCAAGGAAGGACCTGATGAACACCACCTCCCCGGACGCCCCCCCCACCAGGCGGGACGAAGCCCTGATCCGCATCGTGGATCTTGAAAAGCGCTTTCAGGGCAAGAATATGGACGTGTACGCCCTGCGCGGCGTCAATCTGGAAATCTGCCGCGGTGATATTTTCGGCATCATCGGCAAGAGCGGCGCGGGCAAGAGCACGCTTGTTCGCTGCATCAACATGCTGGAACGCCCCACGGCGGGCCATGTTTTTTTTGAAGACAAGGATATGTGCGCCCTCAATGACGCCGAGCTGCGCACGGTCCGCCGTTCCATGGGCATGATCTTTCAGCAGTTCAATCTGCTCATGCAGCGCACGGCGGAACAGAACGTCACCTTCCCGCTGGAACTTGTCGGCACGCCGCCGGACAAGGCCCGCGAGCGCGCCCGCGAGCTGCTGGATCTGGTGGGGCTGGCCAAGCGCATGGACGCCTACCCCTCACAGCTCTCCGGCGGCCAGAAACAGCGCGTGGCCATTGCCCGCGCGCTGGCCACCAATCCGCGCGTCCTGCTCTGCGACGAGGCCACCTCGGCTCTGGACCCGGCAACGACCGACTCCATCCTTTCCCTGATCAAGGACATCAATACGTCGCTGGGCATCACCGCCGTCATCATTACGCACGAGATGAGCGTCATCGAAAAAATCTGCAGTCAGGTTGCCATTCTCGGCAAGGGCAGCGTGGTGGAAAGCGGGGCCGTGGAGGATGTTTTCTTTCACCCCAAAACGGAATTTGCCCGCAGGCTCGTCCTGCCCGAACCTCTCCAGAACATGCCGCAGGAGCGCCTCTACCGGCTTATCTTCAACGGGCGTTCCTCCTACGAACCCGTTATTGCCAACATGGTTCTGGAGTGCGGCTGTCCGGTCAACATCATGTATGCCGATACCCGCGACCTCAACGGCGTGGCCTACGGTCAGATGGTGCTGCAGCTGCCCGAGCGCAAGGAATCCATAGAACGCATCATGGCCTACGCCAGGGCCCGCAGCATCATGCTGGAGGAGATGTCCCATGTTTGATGAACGTACCGTCGGCCTCTTCCTGCAAGGCACGGTGGACACCATCTATGTCACGCTGGCCTCCACCCTCTTTGCCTATGTGTTCGGCATCGTCATGGGCGTGGTGCTCGTCATCACCCGCAAGGACGGCATCCGTCCCAACGCGCTGGTCTACAGCGTGCTGGACGTGTTCGTGAATCTGACGCGCTCCTTCCCCTTCCTGATCCTGCTGATCGCCGTCATTCCGCTGACGCGGCTCATCGTCGGCACCAGTATCGGTAACAATGCCACCATCGTGCCGCTCGTCATCTCGGCCGCGCCCTTTGTGGCCCGTCTGATAGAATCCTCGCTGCTGGAAGTTGATCCCGGCGTGGTCGAGGCCGCCCAGTCCATGGGCGCGTCCACCTGGCAGATCATCCGCAAGGTTCTCCTGCCCGAGGCCAAGCCCTCCCTCATCAACGGCAGTGCCATCGCCGCCACCACCATTCTGGGCTATTCGGCCATGGCCGGAGCCGTGGGCGGCGGCGGCCTCGGCAAGCTCGCCATCCAGTACGGCTATATGCGCTACCAGACCGATGTCATGATCGTGACCATCATCCTGCTGATCGTCATCGTTCAGGCCTTCCAGAGCATCGGCAACTGGGCCACCCGCAAGTGCGACAAGCGCAGCCGCTGAGAACCGTCCTTCTGATTTTTTGAGATATGATTGAGGGGGGAAGGGACCCCTCATCTCTGCTGTCGATGCCCGTAGCTTCCTTCGTCGCAACGGGCACGGCCTGCGGCCGCCATTCGGTCGCTGCTCGCGCGAGAGGTGTCCCTTCCCCCCTCAAACTCCCCCCATCCTCCCCAGCGCGCTTTTATTGGAATAATCTGCCGCTTTGGGGATACGAACGCACTTTCCGCGGCAACCGTCCCCCGGATATACAAGACAGAAACAGGGAATATGACTGACGAGAGACCGTCAGACATGTTCCCTGTTTTTTAAGCATTTTGTCATCGAAAAAGGCGAAATGCCGGGCGGCACAGCGCCGCCCGGCCAAAAGTAAGCGGAAAAAACGCGCGCTTTTTCCGCGAAACGACAGGCCGTATGGTTTGGGATGCGAAACGCTGCAAACGGAAAAGGCTCTGGAGCATTTCAACTTCGAAAAAGCTGAAACGCAAAGCAACAGAGAATGCCGCCCGAAAAGAGCACCACACAAAGGCCGTCCCTCGCCATCAAGGAACGGCCTTTTTACACGCCTTGAGACGGGAGATTCTTTCCCCCACGAACGTGAGGAAAAAACTCCCCCGTCCGCCGGTTTTCCGCCTCCACTGCCGCCCGGCTCATCTCTGCCGCTGGCCCTCCGCCCCTCGTTGCCTGATAAGGCTCACCCCTTCCGCCTCTACCGCTGATGCAGCGATGGCGCGGGCGCGAAGGCGATCCCGGACGCCCGCAGGGCGGACGGAGCGCCGCAGCAGGCGCGGACATCACCCCGGCCACAGGCCGGGGAAGGTCCGCGCCGATGCCCCATGCGGCACGCGGCGGCCGGGGTACAGTCCGACTCAAGAGACTATTTTCGCGTTACCCCCAAAAGGGGAGTACGGGGGTGCAGGGGGTGTAGAGGGGTCTT
>DXFI01000225.1 GCA_019114565.1 Candidatus Desulfovibrio intestinigallinarum
TTTTATTTCCACTTGAAGGAATGCGAGTTTCGGTTTAATCATAGACAAGAGAATATCTATCTTCTGGTGTTAAAAATGCTCAGAGAATATCCTCTCAGCTAGTCAAGAGCCTATTTGAAATACGGTTTTTCCGCTCATTTCGTCGGCGGTACCGTGCCGCCTCGCGGCGTACCTTTTTCAAAGGTGAAGCGTTCTACTCAAAAAAGCCCTGTCTGTTCACAATGACCTGACGGCGCGGCACTATCTCCATATGCGTTTCGGCGTCCCAGAAGCGGTAATTGCTGTTGTCCGGCATGACGACGCTGGTATGCGCCGGAATATGCCGGATTTGCCCGGTCACATTGCCTTTCAGCTTCATGAGGACTTTTTTAGGGTAGGGGGACTGATTCAGGATGGTCCAGCCCGCGAGACAGAAAAGAGAGAGCGAGTCCGGATCGAACGTCAGAGAAGCAAGCAGAGTATGCACAGCAGCCTCCTTACGGGCTGAGAAGATGGAAGGGCGCGGGGCGGTGGACAGCGCCCGCCCGGCCCCGAAGCGAGCGGAAAAATGTGCTTTTTCCGCGAAACGGCAGGCCGTATGATTTGAAACACAACGCGTTTAAAACTGAAAATATTCCGGAACCGGCACAGCGCGAGGCGGCTTCTCTGTTCCAGAGGCAGCGCAGCAGAAAACCGGCGGAAAGACAATGACCGCAACGGGGATGGCCGCCCGCTTTGCAGGCTATCGGCGCACCTCCAGCGTGCCCTCTATCCGCACGGGCTGCACCGGCCGGCATTCGTTGCGGGGCGGGCGCAGCCTGTCCTGCCTGATGCCCATGCGCCGGGCAATGGCGGCCCTGAGAGCGGCTTCGTCCGTCAGGCCGTCCGGCGTCTGACAGCGGGAGCGCAGCTCAACCCGGAGGCGCTGATACTCAAGCTCCTGTGCCGTCAGGCCGCGCGACGCGGCTTCCAGAGTCCAGACCGGGCCGGGAGTCCTGCCGTCGAAGCCTCTGCCGTCGGGGATAAGCACGGCACGGGCCAGCGGAGCCTCGTCGGATGCAGCAACCGCCAGCTGCGAGATCAGGGTGACGGTGACGGCATGCACTCTGCTTTCTTCCACAGCCATGATGGCAGCCGCCATGACGGTGGCCGTCAGATCCGCCTGTGTGGCCGTGGTCTGATCGCCTGCGGGGTGCAGGGTCATCCGGGTATGCAGCCGCCCCGAACGCTCCTCCGCCCCGTTCCTGACCACGATGACGGGCAGGGGATGCCCTGGCGCGGGCGCTTGGGCTTTCATCTGCTCGTGTGCCGGAACAGCGGGAGCCGCTGCCGCCCATACCGGGGATTGCGGCGCAAGGCAGGCGACAAGAGCCAGAACTGCCACGACCGCCGGCAGGCGGCGCGCGAAACTTCCGGGGCGGGTTCTGATGCGGCGGAGCAGCGCCGCGCAAGGCGGCCTCCGGCTAAGCGCCTTCAGGGCCGGAGCAGGAAGGAAAAACGCGGTTGCGGCAGACACCATGACAAAGCCTCCTTGCGTTCAAGCCTGACAGCGGAACGTCCGGCGGTCAATCCTCAGTCCTGTCGGGATGAATCTGACAGGCGGTGATAAAAATTATATGGGGCAGGCAGTTTTCCATATTCTGGAACATGCTGCCCGTATATTTGACAGATCGTTTCATGGATTTGCATATCTGTAAACTGTGCCGGAACATTTTCAGTTTTAAACGCCGTGCCGCCGCCTCGCGTTCTGCCTTTCTCAAAGGCATCATACCCTGGTGACGGGCATGAAGGAGTTGCTATGCCTCCCCGATTTTCCTCAAAAAATGAAGCTCTGATGTATGGTGATATCATAGGAATCAGTCGTGATTTCTATGATCACTACGGCGTCTATATCAATGATGATGCTGTCATCCACTATTCTTCTTATGACTCTGATGTCAGTAGCGAAAATGCTGTCATTGAAACATCGTTGAGCACATTTTGCCGGGGAGACGAAGATCTATTTAAACTTGACTTTGATAGTCTGGTCAGGCCTGATAAAATTTATCTTTTGAATGCAGATTGCACTGCAGGGTCTTTTGCAGAAAAAAGAGAACCTGAATTTTCTTATATGCTGTATTCCCCTGAAGAAACTGTCTCAAGAGCAAGATCGCGTCTTGGTGAGAGTAACTATAATCTTTTGCTGAATAATTGTGAACATTTCGCGATATGGTGCAAAACCGGTTTGTCAAAATCCTATCAGATTGATGAAGTTTTGAAAATACTAGCCTCTGAGTCCGGGGTTATAGAGCTGGCATCTCTTGCTGTGAAGCTTATTGCCGAACGCGCGCTGCATCGATCCTGTCGTGACTTTGTACGAAACTCCAGAATATTGGAAACGGCCACTGCTGAACTGGAAAAAGTTTCCCGGACAATGAAAACAGGACAGATGCCGTTCTCAAAGTATGTGGAAACAAATCAGGATGTTGATGAAGCGTTGCAGAAGCGGCTCAGCCTCATTGACGCAATGGGAAAACAGCTTCTTGATACTCTGGGAAAGATATAAGGCAATAGAGCGTTTCAATTTTGAAAAAGGTGAAACCCGAGGCGGCGGCACAGTGCCGCCCGGCCAAAAGTGAGCGGAAAAACCGCGTTTTTTCCGCGAAACGACAGGCCGTATGGTTTGAAATGCGAAGCATTTCAAATGAAAAT
>DXFI01000226.1 GCA_019114565.1 Candidatus Desulfovibrio intestinigallinarum
CCCCTTTTGCTCGCGGCAAAAAGGGGTTCCTTCCCCCTCAAACTCCCCCATCCTCCCCAAAACCCGCGCACCGGGTCTGTCGGGTAAAGATGGACTTTTTTGTAACATGCGATGATGTTTTATTTTTTCATATCATGAACAGGGAAATATGCCGGGATTCAGCATCTGATAATGAGTCCTGCCCCTAGCGCTGCCACTGCCAGGGCGGCGTACCAAGATCAAGCCCCCAGATACCCGCGCGATCCGTCACGGCGTAATGCTCCTGAATCATCCAGCGGCGGCAGTACAGCGCCCGGCAGCGGCGGCGATCCACCCATGCCAGCCCGCGCTGCAGCAGGAGATAGTTGATGGAGGTCCCGCCGGAACGAATCAGGGCCCGCGTGAGGCCGTTTTCATCCTCGCCGGCTTCATCAACGCTCACGGGCGTTCCCGGAGGCAGAACCTGCTGCAAAAAGGCCATTGCCTGCGCCGCCATGGGCTGCTTTCCCGTAGGGGCCTGAATACCGTAGAAGAACAGGCGCGCCCGCACTTCCTTGCTGTTGGGCTCATCTGCAACGGCTATACAGTTGGAATCCTCCACCCGCACCACATAGCCATCCCAGGCCAGAGCCGCCTGCGGAACGGCAAAAAAGGACAAAAACGCCGCAACAAGAAACAGGCCGACAAGCCGCATCTCCGTGTCCTCCTTAGAGCATTTTCAGCTTGAAACTCTTTGCGCTTCAAACCATACGGCCTGTCGTTTCGCGGAAAAAACAGGGTTTTCCCGCTCACTTCGGGCCGGACGGCGCTGTGCCGCCGCCTCGCGTTTCGCCTTTTTCAAAAGCAAAACGCGCTAAAAAAGCATCTGCGAAAAAAAGATTGCCCGCCCCCTCCCGCATTGTCAAGGCAGGAGGGGGCGGGCAATCTTCAAAGAAGAGAGCTACTTTAATCAAGAAACGCACACTCTTTTTTGCATGCCTCCGGGGGACGGTGACAGAAAAAGAAACGGCAGCTTAATCCAGCCGCACATCTTCCAAAAGAAAGCGCGCTGGGGAAGGGATGGGGGTCTGGGGGAAGGGAACCCCCTCTGCTCGCGCGAGAGGGGTTTCCCTTCCCCCAGGATAACCAACCTTATAAGCCCCTACCCCCAGACGGAACGGCCTATGTTGAAGGCAACCACCGATACGGCATAGGCCAGCGCCGTATTGAAGAAGATGCTGAAGGCAAGCCAGCGCCAGCCGCCGGCTTCCTGCTGAATGACGACCAGCGACACAAAGCAGGGGGAATACAGCAGCACAAAGAGCATCAGGGAAAGAGCCGTCGCCTTGCCCCAGGACGAGGATTTCTGCAGGAGTTCGGCCAGCGGCGCGGCGTCTTCGGGGTCCTGTTCGCCCAGCGAATAGGCCGTGCCCATAGTGGCAACCACGGCTTCCTTGGCGGCAATCCCGGCCAGCAGGGCAATATCCGTGCGCCAGTCGAAACCGGCAGGAGCGGTGACGGGCTCAATCATCTTGCCGAGGCGGCCGGCGTAGGAGTAGGCCAGTTCGGCGCCGCCGAGTTCTTCCTGAACTTTAGCCAGTTCCGCTTCCAGAGGTTCACGGGCGGCATCGCCTTCAGGCAGCGTTTCTATACGGCTTTGCAGACTTTCGATCTGAGCCGTAAAGGGCGCGGCCTGCTCTTCGGGCAGTTCGGGATACTTGAGCCCCGCCCAGATGACAATGGAAATGGCCACAAGCACCGTACCGGCCTTCTTGAGATACATCCAGGTGCGTTCCCAGCAGTGCAGCAGCATGCTGAAGAAGGTGGGCATGCGGTACGGCGGCAGCTCCATGACAAAGGGCGTCGCCTGCCCGCGAATGATGGTGGAACGCAGCAGCCGCGCCACCAGCAGGGCAAACACCCAGCCGGAGAGCATGACGAGGAAGGTCACGGTCGGCGCATCGTCACCAAAGAAGGCCCCGGCCAGCAGCAGGAAGACAGGCAGCTTGGCCCCGCAGGCCATATAGGGCAGGGTCAGCAGCGTCGCCAGCTTTTCCTTGGGGCTGCGCAGGGTACGCGTGGCCATGGCGCCGGGGATGGCGCAACCGCCCGCAATACCGCCGGAAATAATGTAGGGCATGACGGAAGCCCCGTGCAGGCCGAACATGCGGAAAAGGCGGTCCATCATATAGGCGACGCGGGCCATGTAGCCGCTGTCTTCCAGGAAGGCAATCAGCGCAAACATGATGGCAATCAGCGGCACAAAGCTGACAACGCCGCCGACGCCGCCGATGATGCCGTCAACCACCAGCGACCGTACCGGTCCTTCGGGAATAAGCCGTGTCATCAGCTCGCCCAGAGCGGCAAAGCCGTCTTCCACCCAGCCCTGCGGATACGCGCCAAGGGTGAACGTCACCCAGAACATGGCGTACAGGACGCCCAGCATCAGCACCGGCCCGAAAAAGGCGTGCGTCAGAACTCTGTCGATGCTGTCGGAAATGGCCAGCCGGTCCCGGCCGGGTTCCTGCCGCATGATGCCGTCGCGCAGCAGCCCGCGGATAAAGCCGTAGCGGCAATCCGTAATATAGGACTCCATGCTCACATGCAGGGTGTCGCGGATGTGATCGGCTACCTGACGGCATTCCTCTTCCACTTCCGTGAACAGGGCGCTGTTGGCTTCGCGCACCTGCTGGCGTACTTCCTTGTCGCCTTCCATGAGCTTGATTGCCGTCCAGCGGGGGCTGTACCGTTCCGTCAGCACGCCCTTCCGGGCAATTTTCTTTTCGATGCTGTTGAGCGCCAGATCCGTATCGCTGCCGTAATTGACATACAGCGGCTCGCGCGGTCCCGCGGCGGCAAGACGGATAGCCTCGCCAAGAGCGGTTTGCAGACCCTCGCCGGACTTGGCCACCATGGGCACCACCGGCACGCCCAGCAGGCCGGAAAGACGGTTGACGTCGATGTGCAACCCAGCGGCGCGGGCCTCGTCCATCATGTTGCAGCCCAGCACCAGGGGGAGCCCCATTTCCAGCATCTGCACCGTCAGAAGCAGGTTGCGCTCAAGGGCCGACGCGTCCACCACGTTGATGACGGCCTGCACGTTGTTGGCCGAAAGCTCGGCCCGCGCCACCAGCTCTTCCATGGAATAAGCCGTCAGCGAATAGGTGCCGGGCAGGTCCACCAGCACGGCCTCGTCCTGACCGTGCCGCACCTGCCCTTCCTTGCGATCCACCGTGACGCCGGGATAATTGCCCACATGCTGGCGCGCCCCCGTATAGGCATTGAACACCGTGGTCTTGCCGCAGTTGGGATTGCCCGCCAGGGCAATGCGCAGCTTCCCCGTGCGGGGATGGTTCGCCTCTTCAAACTGGATTACCGCACTCATGCTCTCTACCGCTCCTGATCCTTGCAGATATCCTGCGCGCCTGCCGATATGGCGCATTTTCAAAAAATGAAATTGAATTTCTCTACTTTGAAAAACTTGTATGCGCCGCTGCCCGGGCTGTCAAGAATAAACGCCTCGCAACGCCTATCTTTCCCCTGCGTACAGCTGTTTTCTCCGCATGCAGAGCCCTGCTGCCTCCGGCGTATATTGCAGGCAGCTCTTTATCAAAAATGAAATCCAATTTCTTTAATTCCCGCAAGACGTAGCCTCTTTTAAAACCACTGTCAAGACACATGCCGGCACAGGCATTCCTTCAGGCTGGAAACACCGCAGGAATGCACCAGACTTATGGGAATGTTGCGGGCGCGGGCATGCTGCATGGCCTTTCGTCTGGCTTCATGGGAAATTTTGTTGGTAAAGACGATAATGGCGTCCGGCGTGCCGATTTTGTCCTCGAAGTTGCGCTCATTGCGATGAATGCACTTGAGGGTCGCGCCCCCCTCGCGAGCTGCCGCGATATATTCCTTCTTCAACCTGTCCATACCGCCGATCAACGTCACGCACATGCTTGCCTCCGTGGTATTTTGCCGTGCGGCCCCCGGGCACACGCAACAACAGAGGGACCGCACGGCAAGGGAAACTGACAGGCTCAGAATAATTGAAAACGATTTTCAAAGTCAAGAAAATTTTCTCAAACAGCGCGTTTTGCCCTTGAAAAAAACAAAATGACAGGCCGTATGGTTTGAAAAGCTTCGCATTTCAAACCATACGGCCTGTCGCTCGTGGGAAAAACGCTGTTTTTCCGCTCAATTTGGGCCAAGCGGCGCTGTGCCGCCGCCTCGCGTTTCTTCTTTTTCAAAGTTGAAACGCTCTAGCCCTCCGCATTGTCCGCAGTCAGCACGACTTCCTTGTTCTCGCCGTACTTCAGAGTAAAGGACGTGCCGTACTTTTCCAGAAAATCCTTTTCGGCGGCAAAGGGCACGCCGTCAATATCCATCTGCTCGTCCTCATCCTCATCGGGTTCGTCCATGCCCAGACCGAGCACGATCTTGGCATGTCAGCCGCCGCCGACCTTGTACTCGCGCAGGCGGACGCAGGTGCCTTCATCCTCATCTTCGAGCATGCCGCGAAGCTTCTCCAGCATGTCCTTGTCAACGGTAACGGAAAACATGTTCTTCTCCTCAAAAAGTTACACAATTACAGGAACCAGCCCCAGACGGGCAAAGCGTTCCTTCACGGTTTCAAGCTCTTCCGGCGCGTATTGCCGCACGGGCGGATACGGCTTGCCCAGAGCGGCATACTTGCTTCTGCCGAAGGCGTGACACGGCATGATTTCCACCTCGTGCCGGTCGAATCGCCCCAGAAAGGCCGCCATGGCCGCCAGATTTTCTTCCGAATCATTCAAATCCGGCATCAGCGGCATCCGCACGCGTACTTCCGTGGACGACGACAGCGCCGCCTCCAGATTGCGCAGGATCAGGGCGTTGTCCTGCCCCGTCAGTTTTTTGTGCTCTTCCGGGTCCATATGCTTGCAGTCAAAGAGCAGGAGATCGGCCAGCGCTATGGTTTCGGCAAAACGATCTTCCGGGCAGAAGCCGCAGGTATCAACGGTGACGTGCAGGGCCTCGTCATGGGCGGCATGCAGAAGGTCCAGAAAGAAGTCTCCGCCCGCCGTAGGCTCTCCCCCGCCGAAGGTGACGCCGCCGGAATTCTCATAGAAGAGCCAGTCCTTGCGGACAACTTCCATGACTTCTTCGACCGTCATTTCCCGCCCGGACATCACGCGGGCCTTGTAGCCACACACCGCGGCGCACTCGCCGCAGTCCCGGCATTTTTCGACATCGCGCCCCATTTTACCGTCCGGCTGCGGCACGACGGCCCCGTAGCGACAGACCTGCAGGCACTGGCCGCAGCCCGCGCACAGATTGTCGAACAGCAGCATCTGCGGCGTAAACTTCTGCGATTCAGGATTGCTGCACCACAGACAGTGCAGCGGACAGCCCTTGAGAAAAACAGTAGTGCGCAGCCCCGGCCCGTCCTGCACGGACATACGCTGAATATTGTAAATCATTCCCCGGCTCATGATGCCCTTTCCCCGGATACCCGGGCAGGGGCTGCCCCCTTGCGGACGCAGCCCCCGGCCGGATGAGGTTTGGAATGGAGATTAGGAAGCGTACTCGGTACGCTTAACGATTTCGTTCTGCACGCCCTTGTCCAGACGGGTGAAGTAGGCGCTGAAACCGGCGACGCGCACCACCAGATCCGTGTAGTCCTGAGGATGCTTCTGGGCATCGCGCAGGGTGTCGGAGCTGACGCAGTTGAACTGGATATGCGAACCGCCGAAGTCGCAGTAGGTCTTGATGAGCGAAATCAGGGTCCGGGCGCCGTTGGGACCTTCCAGCGCGGAAGGCACGAACTTCACGTTGAAGTGGTTGGCGCCGTAACGCACGGTGTCAATGGCTTCGGCGCCGGACTTGATCAGGGCCGTGATGCCTTCGTGGTCCGTGCCGGGCATGGCGGACACGCTGCCGTCCGTCAGCGCGACGCCGGCCTTGCGGCCCGTGGGCAGCGCGCCCATGAGCGAACCGAAGTAGTTGTGATAGGACAGGGAGTAGGCATCCAGCGGCGTACGATGGCCGAAGCAGTCCGGACCCACGGAATGGTGGATGTCATCCACATCGCGGTAGTACTGCTGCACGAAGCCTTCCACTTCGGGGTAGTCGTTGCCGTGCTTGGGCGCTTCAAAGCACATCTTGCGGATTTCCTCGTAGCCTTCGAAGTTGGCCTTCAGAGCGTCCAGCAGCTCCTGCATGGTGATCTTCTTGGTATCGAACACCAGATGCTTGATGGCCAGCAGGGAGTTTGCGGCGTCAATACCGGCCGTCATAATGGGATTGACCTGAGGATAGCGGGTACCGCCGGCCTCTTCGCACATGCCCTTCTCAATGCAGCCGTCGTACATGACCGAGCGGAAGATGCTGGGCACGACCTGCAGGCGGGCCATCTGGCTCAGGTCGGAGTGCTTGCGCGAAATGCCGAAAATATGCTTCAGCTGCTTCTTGTAGGCGTCGTACACTTCCTCGAAGCTCTGGAACTGCGTGGGATCTCCGGTTTCAATGCCGAGCTGCTTCTTGGTCAGCGGGTCCTTGCCGTTATAGAGCATCAGTTCAACAATCTTTGCCAGGCAGGGCTGGTCTTCCTGCGTGATGAAGCTGCCCTTGCCGCAGATGCCGGTGGACACGCAGCCGTAGTTGCCGCAGTTGCGGGCGTCTTCCAGCGTGATGCCGCCTTCGTACTGCGAGAAGCGGGCCAGATTGCGCTGAATGACAACATTGTTGTTCAGAATCTGGGGCTGACCGGAACCGCCGCGGATGCACTCCACGACCCTCTGCATGTAGGAATCCTTCAGCTTGGGATGATAGAGCAGCGTCAGCGTGGGCTGAATGTTCTTCATCTTAATCTGGGTTTCCAGCAGCAGTTCTTCCAGTTCGGTGCTGGCGTCGTTGCCGTAGGCATCCACGCCGCCGATGGTGATGCTCTGGCCGGTATGGCCCGAAAGGGTCATGGCATAGGAGCCGCCCTGATATTCCGCCAGCTCAAGATGCTTGATCCACTGGAACTTCAGCAGGGTAAGCACCTGTTCGCGGATCAGCTTGCCTTCTTCAATATCCTTCTTGTAGAAGGGATACATATACTGACCATAGCGGCCCGGCGAGCAGGCGCAGGCCATCTGCTCAACTTCAATGGCCAGATGAATGAACCAGAAGGACTGAATGGCTTCGCGGAAGTTGCGGGCCGGGAATTCGGGCACGCGACGGCAGATTTCCGCGATTTCCAGCAGTTCGGCCTTGGCCTTGGGATCGGTTTCGGTCTCGGCCGTCTTTTCGGCCAGATCCGCATAGCGATGCGAATGGGCAATGACCGCTTCCGTGGCCACGATCATGGCGCGATACAGATCGTGCTTTTCCTTGTTGGCCAGCGTGGTGGGGCAATCCAGCAGACGCTGCTTGATGTCGTCGATGACCCAGCGCAGACCCTTGTTCAGCGCCAGAGGATAATCGGCAATCCCGGAACCGCTGGCCACGCTGACATTGTCATAATAGATGCCGGCCTTGGAATAGGGAGCGGGATTGAAGCCGTACTTGTCCTTGAACATCTTGTTGTTCAAGTCGATGCAGGTGCGTCCCTTCCACTTCTTGTAGGTCTTTTCCAGCAGCTCGGTGGTTTCCTGAGGAATCTTCATTTCGCCCAGCGAGGCCATCTTGGCCATCTGCATTTCTTCCTTGATCCAGGAAACATTCCACTCGGGATAGGCATACACACCGGCACGCGTCCCGGTAAGCGTCCCCACGATGGGGTTGCCGTCCAGAAAGATCTTTTTCTTCAGCAGGACGCGCTCCAGCAGCTTGGCGCGGATGTAGAACACCGGTTCGCCCTGAAATTCCTCGTACGCTTCATTCAGGAACTGCAGGCGCTCGGGGTCCATGACCTGCGGCGCGTTCATGAGATAGGCCTTGAGTTCCTTTACACGCGTTTCAGCGGTATCCCAGTTGATGGCGTAACCCTGAGCGCCGGCGGCGCCTGCTTCGAACTGATGTACGGTCATGACAATCTCCTGAAAAGACGGATAAATTCTGTCCCGGGGTTCTCCGCCGCGCCTTCGCGCGGACCGACCTGGCTTGTACTTTCCGTTAAGCATGGAATGTGCCAAAGAGAACAAAGGGGAAATGTTGCATTTATCATACTGAAATAATTATCTAAAATAGAACTATTGACCTTTACGGAAAAATGAAGAAATTTTAATGATAATAAAATATTCTTTCTCTTTATCAAATTTTTCAGAGGTTATGCCATGAGCTACAGCAGCCGCCAGTTTTACAATGTCAACCGGGACTCCGTGCTGACGCCGCAGGTGCGCGCCATCTGGGACAATATGTGCATCGGCGTGGCCGTGGTGAATGCCGAAGGCATCTGCGAATACATGAATCCCATTCAGCGCAAGGCCGACGGATTCTCCCGCATTCCGGTGGAAGGAAAGCACATCACCAGCCTCTACGTGCCGCACAAGCTGGAGTGCATTCCCACCATGGAATGCCTGCGCAGCGGCAAGCCGCTGCTCAAGAAAGCCTACTGGTACGCCACCTCCACCAACTTTCTGGCCAGCACCGTCACGGACTTCTTTCCGCTGTTTGATCACGGACAGAAGGACGGCGTCATTGCCTTCACCATCTGGACCGGCAATACCGCGCACGTTTCGGAAACCCGGCGTCCTCTCAAATTCGACACGGACACGGATCAGCCCAACAGCTACTACACCTTTTCCGACATCGTGGGGCAGGACGCCGCCCTGCAGGAATGCATACGCGAGGCACGCTCCGCCGCCGAAGGATCTTCGCCGGTCATGATCTGGGGAGAGAGCGGCACCGGCAAGGAACTCTTTGCGCAGGCCATCCATTCCGCCAGTTCGCGCGCATCCAGCCCCTTTATCCCGGTCAACTGCGCCGCCATCCCCGAAAATCTGCTGGAAGGCATTCTCTTCGGCACCGTCAAGGGGGCCTATACCGACGCCCCGGACAAGCCCGGCCTGTTTGAAAAAGCCCACGGCGGCACTCTGCTCTTCGACGAACTCAATTCCATGCCTCTCGGGCTTCAGGCAAAACTGCTGCGCGTTATTCAGGAAAAACGCGTGCGGCGTCTGGGCTCGCATACGGAACTCCCCGTCAACGTGCGCATTATCAGCATCCTGAACGAGCATCCCCTGCGCGCCGTGGAACAGGGCCTGCTGCGCCGCGACCTCTTCTATCGGCTGGCCGTGGTCGGTATCGCCGTGCCTCCTCTGCGCAAGCGTCAGGGGGATATTCCCCTGCTGGTGCGACACGTCATCGCCCACTCGGAAACCGCCCACAAAAAACAGTGCGTGAACATGGACGACGACGTGATGCGCCTTTTCCGGGAGTATGCCTGGCCCGGCAATATCCGCGAACTGGCCCACGTCATCGAAGGCAGCCTTGCGCTGCTGGGCAACGGCGACGTCATTACGGCGCAGAATCTCCCCCGCCACTTCCGCGAGGCCTGCAATCAGCTTCAGGGGCTGGACGATCTTCTTCCGCCGTTCCAGCCGCCGCAGTCTCTCCCCTTCGAGACAGCCGCAACCGCCGGAGAAAATACGGAATATTTCGACTATCGCGCCGTCCGGCGCAGCGACAGCATTTCCCTCAAAACCTGCCTGCGAGAGTACGAATCCTGCTGTATCCGCAACGTGCTCCGCATCACGGGCGGCAATGTCGCCAAGGCCGCCCGCATCATGGAACTGACTCCGGCCGGTCTGCATTACCGGATGAAGGTACTGCACATTACAAACGACGAATAAACGTTTCAGAAACGCAAAAACAAAAGACGCACCGGGGCTCTCCGGTGCGTCTTTTAAAAGCGCGCTGGGGAAGGGATGGCGGCCGCAGGCCGTGCCCGTTGCGACGCAGGAAGCTACGGGCATCGACAGCAGAGATAAGGGTTTTCCCTTCCCCC
>DXFI01000227.1 GCA_019114565.1 Candidatus Desulfovibrio intestinigallinarum
CATTGGTACCGAGGCGTTCGCAGCGATAGGAGCCGTCGAGGATGGCCTGCCACCACGGCTGGTTTTCGAGATACCAGCGGACGGTTTTTTCGAGGCCGGTTTCAAAGGTTTCGAGGGGCCGCCAGCCGAGGGTGCGGGCTATTTTAGAGGCGTCGATGGCATAGCGGCTGTCGTGCCCGGGGCGGTCGCGGACGAAGGTTATCAGGTCTTCGTAGTGTTCCACGCCTGCGGGCTTCCGGGGCGCGGCTTTTTCGAGAGCGGCGCAGACGGCGCGCACGACGTCGATATTGCGTTTTTCGTTATGGCCGCCGATATTGTAGGTTTCGCCGACCTGCCCGCAGGCAAGCACCTGCAGGAGCGCGCGGGCGTGATCTTCCACATGGAGCCAGTCGCGGATTTGTCTGCCGTCGCCGTAGACGGGCAGGGAACGCCCGGCAAGGGCGTTGAGGATCATCAGAGGGATGAGCTTTTCCGGAAACTGACGGGGCCCGTAGTTGTTGGAACAGTTGGTAATGAGAACGGGGAGGCCGTAGGTACGGTGCCAGGCCCGGACGAGGTGATCCGAGGATGCCTTGCTGGCCGAATAGGGAGAGCTCGGCGCGTAGGGCGTCTGTTCCGTGAACAGGTCGCCGCTGTCTGCAAGGTCGCCGAAGACTTCGTCCGTGGAAATGTGGTGAAAACGGAAGAGCGCGGCCTTGTCGGGGTCGCTCTGGCCAAGGGCCTTCCAGTGCCGCCGGGCTTCTTCCAGCAGGGTAAAGGTGCCGATGATGTTGGTCTGCATGAAGGCGGCCGGGCCGTCAATGGAGCGGTCCACATGGCTTTCGGCGGCAAGATGCATGACGCAGGTCGGCTGGAAGACTTCAAAGGCCGCGCGCATGGCGGCGGCGTCCGCAACATCCGCCTGGATGAAGTGATAGCGGGGATGGTTCTCCACATCGGCCAGCGAGGCGAGGTTGCCGGAATAGGTCAGCTTGTCGATGTTGACGATGCGCCAGTTGGTGGCGGAGAGCAGAAGATGCACGACTGCGGAGCCGATGAAGCCCGCGCCGCCGGTGACAATGACGGTATGTTCCATGCTTGTTTCCTCGGTGCTGAGAGCATTTTCAGTTTGAAGCGCTGGGCGTTCAAACTATCCGGCCTGTCGTTTTGCGGGAAAAAACGTGGTTTTTCCGTTTTATTCTGGCCGGACGGAGCTGTGCCGCCGCCTCGCGTTTTACCTTTTTCAAAGCTAAAGCGCTCTGAGGGAGGCCCGGAGGGCGGAGAAGTGCGGAAAAAGCGTTATTCCACGACATCATGACGCAGGAGCGCGCCAAGTGCAAACCAGAGGCATGAGACAAGGATGATGGTCGCGCCGCTGGCCGTGGCCAGCCAGGGCTGCGCCGACAGGAGCAGACCGGTGACGCCGGAGGTGACGCTGATGGCCTGCGCCCACCAGAACATGCCGCCCGCGGTGCGGGCGAAATGGCGGGCGGCGGCGGCCGGGACAATGAGCAGCGCCGTTACCAGCAGCACGCCGACGGCGCGCACGGCAAACATGACGACCAGTGCCGTGAGCGCGGCAAAGAGATATTGCCAGAGGGCGACACGGATGCCGGAAGCGCGGGCCATGATGGGATTAAGGGCTATGAGCAGCAGCCTGTTGTAGCCCGCAATCTGGAAAAGCAGGGCGGCAATGCCGAGCAGGGCCAGCACAACAAGTTCGTTGGGGCTGATGGTGAGGATGTCGCCGTAGAGGAATTGCTGGACTGTGCGCGCCATGCCGGGGGCGCGACTGACCACGGCCAGACCGAAGGCGACAACGGCGGAAAAGACAATGCCGATGGCCGTATCGGAGGAGAGCGCCGAACGGCGCTGTACGGCCATGACGGCCAGCCCCACCAGAACGCCGAAAACGGGCATGGCCAGCAGGGGATCGAGGGCCAGCATGAGGCCGAGGGCCGCTCCGGCAAAGGCTGAATGCCCGATGGCATCGGAAAAGAAGGCCATGCGAAAATGCACCACCTGCACGCCGAGGGCGGCCGTCATGGGGCAGAGCAGAAGCAGACCGAGCAGCGCCTGCTGCATGAAGCGCAGTTGCAGGCAGTCAAGCGGAATGGAGCCGCACAGGGCGAGCAGCGGCGCAAGAAGAGAGGAAGAGTCGGGCATGGCGTGTCAGGAGCGTAGCGCGGGGCCTTCGGGAGGCGCGGGCAGGGGCGAGAAGGGCCCCGTCCCTGAAGCAAGGCCGCATTGTGCGCCGCATTTGGCGCAGACCTGTTCGAGATGGGCGCATTGATCCGGGTAAAGGTGGATGGGGACGCCGAAGAGGCGCAGCATGGTGCTTGTGGTCAGAACGGTGTGCGGCGCGCCCTCGGCAACGAGCGTCTGATTGAGCGCGATGACGTGGGTTGCGTAGTGGGCTGCCAGCGGCAGATTATGCGTGACCATGACCTGCGTAAAGCCGCATTCCTGACGGGCCTTGTCCAGAAGCTGCCAGAATTCCTGTTCGCCGCGCATGTCCACACCGGCGGCGGGTTCGTCGAGAAAAAGCAGATCGGGATTGCGCATGAGCGCGGCGGCCAGCAGCACGCGGCGGGACTCGCCGCCGGAGAGGCCGCACATGGGGCTGTGCAGCAGTTTTTCCGCATGCACCAGTTCGAGCGCCCGGGCGGCGCGGCGGCGGGCGGCGCTGCCGAGACCGAGCCAGAGAGGGCGGCGATTGCCGTCGAGCGAGAGAAACTCCATGACCGTCAGCGGCATGTGCGCGGCGGGCGTCACATACTGGGGCACAAAGGAAATTCTGGGAGCGCGTCCGTCCACAGGCAGAATTTCTATATCTCCGCTCCAGGAGAGTTCCCCGGCAAGGCAGAGCAGAAAGGTGGTCTTGCCCGCGCCGTTGGGGCCGACAAGCACGGTGCTGCTGCCCCGGGGCACGGCGGCGTCAATGCCGTGCAGGGCAATATGCGCGCCGCGCCGCACCGTCAGGTTGCGAACCCGGATGGCGGGGCTAGCGTCGGGCACCGGCGGCCTCCAGCGCGCGGATATTGGCGTTCATGCAGTCCTCATAGGCGGAGAGGGGCGCATCCTTGTCGCCGGAAGCGCCCGAATCCAGAAAGAGCAGGGGCACGCCGCTTTCCTGAGACAGCATCAGCATGGCGTCGGCGGGGAACTGGCGTTCGCCTATCAGCAGGGCCGGTTTGTGGCGGGAGATTTCCTGCACAACAGCCATGAGCCGCGCCGCCGTGGGGGCCTGCTCCTCATTTTCCTGCACAATATCGACAATGGGGATACCGGCATCGTCGGCCAGATAGGCCAGCGCATCGTGGTACAGGACAACGCCCGCGGCAAAGGGTGCTCCGGCATTTTTCAGCCGGACCGCAAGTCCGTCAAGGCGATCTGCATAGGCGGAGGCATTGGCGGCAAAGGCGGCCGCGTGGCGGGGCACGAGTTTACCCAGCTGCACGGCAATGGAGCGCGTCATCTGTGCCGCCCGGCTGGGCGCTGCAAAAATGTGCGGATTCAGAGCGTGGGTGTGGCCGTGATCCGCCTCGTCGTTCGGGTCCTTCATGAGCGAAGGCAGGGTGGCGACATCGACGGAAGCCAGAATCATGGGCAGATTCAGACGGCGGATGTTCTCCACCAGCATGGCCTCCATGCCCAGACCATTGAGAATGACCGCCGAGGCGCGCGTCAGCTTCTGCATGTCCGCCGGACTGGGGGCATAGTCATGCGGGCAGCCGGTGCCCGCCGGAATCAGCAGGTTGACCTTTACGCCGTCCACGCCCTGCACAATGTTGCGGACAAGCTGATAGACGGGATAGGTGGTCGCCAGCAGATTGAGTGTCGCGGTACGGGCATACACCGTCGGCAGGCAGAACGTCACGGCCGAAGCGGCAAGACCCATGAGGACGGTGCGTCGATGCATCAGCAGTTCCTTGGTTCGGTAGGATTCAGAAAAAAGAGAGGCGACGCGCGAGGCAAAGAGTGCGGTTCCGCTACTTAGGCATGCCGCCCGCGGCTTGTCAAGCCGCCGCAGATTGCCCTTTTTATGATGATATCCTGGGGGAAGGGGAACCCCTCATCTCTGCTGTCGATGCCCGTAGCTTCCTTCGTCGCAACGGGCACGGCCTGCGGCCGCCTTCGGTCGCTGCTCGCGCGAGAGGGGTTCCCCTTCCCCCAGGCCCCCCATCCCTTCCCCAGCGCGCTTTTTCAGAGGTGCGCGGGGGCATGGACGCATATTTATTAAGGAATATGTGAGACAGGCATATTCCAGAGTATTTTCAGTTTGAAACAAATAGAGGGGCTGTCGTTTCGCGGAAGAAAAGCGTTTTTTTCCGCTCGCTTCGGGCCGGGTTGCGCTGTGCCGCCGCCTCGCGTTTCACCTTTTTCAAAGTTGAAACGCTCTAATGGTATATTTTTGCTTTCATGTTTCCCGGGGGGACGGTTGTCGCGGGAAAGCGTTCGCGTCTCCGGGCTGTTTCATTTTCCTGAATAAAGCGCGTTTGGGGAGAGGGAGGGGGCT
>DXFI01000228.1 GCA_019114565.1 Candidatus Desulfovibrio intestinigallinarum
CCCCGTCATCTTTTCTCTACCCGGCAGCGCCCATGCGGGCGATGCGGGGCACGGCCTGACAGCAGACGCGCAGATCGCGGGAGCCGTGGCCGTCTTCCAGCGTGGCAAATTCGTCGGCTTCCAGCACTTCCACGGCGGGTTCCAGATCGGGGGCGTCGCGCAACATGGCGTCACGCAGCAGTTCCAGCGCCCTGTCGGCCACGCTGTTGAGGGTGGCGCTGCGGGGCAGCGGCTCGCAGACATCCAGCGCGGGCGCGCGCAGCAGACGGCGGCGACTGTCGCCCGTCACGGTGGCGTAGACATCCAGCGAGGCGGTGGGCAGAGCCAGCGCCGCGCCCACGGCGTTGGCCACGTCGGCATGATCGGGACACTGCACGGGCATGGCCAGCGGCGTTTCCAGCAGCGGACGGAGCATGACGGCAGGGCCGCCCACAAGCCAGGCCCGGCGCGGCTCAAGAGCGCGGATGCCCTTCAGGGCGGCCAGCGTGTAGACGGGACGGGAGTTCACCCGATCCAGCAGGGAAGCCACGGCCCCGGCAATACGGGCGAGGGCGTCGGTCACGGCGCGGGCGGCGGCTTCCTCGGGCGTGACGCCGAGTTTTTCGGCAAGGGCCGTCATGGCGGCCAGCGAGGCGGCGTCATTGCCGGCACAGGGCGCGCCGCGCCGCCGGGCGTCCACGTTGAGCGCGTCAAGAAGGGTCGGCGTCGCGCCGCCAAAGGCGCAGGCAGGGCCGTCGCGCAGGGGGCCGACATCAATGCCGCCGTCGGCGCGGGGAGTCAGACGGGAATCGCCGCCCACGCCGATGGAAAGGGTCGCCAGCGCCCGCACCAGCGTACGCCGTCCGCTGATGGTCATGCCGTCGCGATCCAGCACCGGCGAACCGTGCGCATAGAGGGCGATGTCGGTGGTGGTGCCGCCCACGTCCAGCAACAGGGAGGCGTCGTCCTCCTGTAAGGAGGGATGCAGGGCGGACACGCCCATGACGCTGGCGGCCGGGCCGGAAAGGATGGACTGCACCGGCTCCCGCCGGGCAGCGGCCGCGGGCAGCGCGCCGCCGTCGGCCTTGAGCAGAAAGACGGGCGCATGAATGCCCGCGCCTGCCAGCTCCTGCTCCACGGCATCAAGAAAGGCTCCCAGAATGCGCCGTACCGCGGCATTATAGTAGGCCGTGGCAATACGCCGGGGAAAATTGAGCTGCCCGGACAGGGTGTGTCCGGCGACAACAGGCAGACCGACGGCGTGCACAATATCCGCCTGCGCCTGTTCGTGGGCGGGATTGCGCGGCGAGAACTTGCCCACGCAGGCCACGGCGGCCACGCCTTCCCGCTGCCAGCGGCGCACCTCGTCTTCCAGCGCGTCGGTACGCAGGGGGGAGACTTCCACGCCCCGGTGATCCAGCCCGCCCGGCGTGACGCAGACATGAGCGCCAAGGGCAAAACGGCGCGGATCAAGCCCCGGCCCGGAACTGAGCACCAGCCCCACGCTGTCGGCCTTGTGCTGCACCAGCGCATTGACGGCCAGCGTGGAACCGAGGCCCACGCGGGCCACCTGCGCCAGCAGCCCCTCGGCGGCCTCGCCCTGCGCGCGCAGGGCCTCCCGCAGACCGGCCAGCGCCGCGCGCACGGATGCGGGCAGATCGTCATGATTGGTGGGGGCCTTGGCCGCGGCCACCACGCCCCGCGGGCCGCAAAGCACCGCGTCGGTATGGGTGCCGCCCGCGTCTATGCCCAGAACAGGGGCCGTCACCACGGGCGAAGATGCTCCATGTGCCATGATATACCTCCGATGCCCTGTAGTAGCCTCTTTCCGGCCGGTACGGCAAGACGGCGGCACTTGCCATGAAGCGCGCTTTTCAGTAATTTTTTCCTCCTGCGTGCCCAGCGTGGACGCGCATCACAGTTCGCCCCGAAGGGCAGAGGAAAAGAGGAAGACCATGCAAACGACGGAATTCATCTGGTTTGACGGCAAACTCGTACCCTGGAACGAAGCCCAGGTGCATGTGCTTACGCACGCATTGCATTACGGCAGCGCCGTATTTGAAGGTATCCGCGCCTACAAGTGCGCGGACGGAACCTCCGCCGTGTTTCGCCTGCAGGAACACGCACAGCGCCTGATTAATTCCGGGAAGATTCTACGCCTCGAAATTCCCTATACGGCCGAACAGATTGCCGACGGCATCATTGAAACGCTCAAGGCAAACAAGCTGGCCGAAGGCTATATCCGCCCGCTGTCCTTTGTGGGCCTCGGCGAAATGGGCGTTTACCCCGGCAACAACCCCGTGAACACCATTATCGCCGTGTGGTCCTGGGGCGCCTACCTCGGCCCCGAAGCTCTGGAACAGGGCATCCGCGCCAAGACCAGCTCCTTTGCCCGTATGCACGTCAACACGCACATGAGCAAGGCGAAGTCCGCCGGTAACTATGTGAACTCCATTCTTGCCAAGATCGAAGCCAAGGAAGAAGGCTATGACGAAGCCGTCATGCTGGATACGGCCGGTTTTGTGTCCGAAGCTTCCGGCGAGAACATCTTCATTGTCCGCAACGGCATCATCAAGACCACGCCGCTGACCTCCATTCTGGGCGGCATCACGCGCGAATCCGTCATTCAGGTGGCGCGCGACCTCGGCTATACGGTGGAAGAACAGCTCTTCACCCGCGACGAACTCTATATCGCGGACGAAGCCTTCTTCACCGGCACGGCGGCCGAACTGACGCCCATCCGCGAAGTGGACCGCCGTCAGATCGGCGCGGGCCATGCCGGCCCAGTGACCAAGCAGCTGCAGCAGGCCTTCTTTGAAGTCGTGAAGGGACAGAATCCCAAGTACGCCTCCTGGCTGTCGCATTACTCCATCTAGAACATTGTCAGTTTGAAATGCGAGGCATTTCAAACCATACGGCCTGTCGTTTCGCGGGAAAAACGCGGTTTTTCCGCTCACTTCGGGCCGGGCGGCGCTGTGCCGCCGCCTCGCGTTTTCACCTTTTTCAAAGGTAAAAACGCTCCAGACTGTTTCCGGGGGAAGGGCCCGGCCCCGCTGCGGTAGCCGGGGTCTTCCCCCGTTTCCTGTTCCTTTCCCGGCTACCGGCCGGAACGCGCACCGCACGCGGCCGCACGAACCGTCATGAAAAAACTTTCCCTCGCCGCCCGCTACCGCCCCCAGACCTTTGCCGAGGTCGCGGGGCAGGATATGGTCAAGACCGTCCTTTCCCGCGCTGCGGCGGAGGACAAGGTGGCCGCCGCCTATCTGCTGAGCGGCACGCGCGGCGTGGGCAAGACCACTATCGCCCGCATTTTTGCCAAGGCGCTCAACTGCGAGCATGCGCCGACGGCGGAGCCCTGCAACGAATGCGCCCAGTGCCGCAAAATCACGCAGGGCTCCCATGTGGACGTGGCGGAAATCGACGGCGCGTCCAACAACAGCGTGGAAGACGCCCGCGCCCTGCGCGAAACCATCGGTTATGCGCCGATGGAAGGCCGTTACAAGGTCTTCATCATCGACGAAGCCCACATGCTTTCCCGCAGCGCCTTCAACGCGCTGCTCAAGACGCTGGAAGAACCCCCGGCGCGCGTGGTCTTCATCTTCGCCACGACGGAAGCGCACAAATTTCCCATTACCATCGTCAGCCGCTGTCAGCATTTCGTCTTCCGGCATCTGTCCGAGGACGCGCTGGCCGCGCACCTGACGAACGTACTGCAACGCGAAGGGCTGGAATTCGAGGAAAGCGCCGTGCGCATCATTGCGCGCCGCGCGGCGGGCAGCGTGCGCGACAGCATGTCCCTGCTGGATCAGGTTCTGGCGCTGGGCGGCGAGCGCCTTACGGCGGCCACCACCCGGCAGGTGCTGGGGCTGGCCGGGCAGGAACTGTTTCAGGAACTTTTTGACGCCGTGCTTGCGCGCGACTGCGCCGCCCTGACCAGTCTGTGCCGCAGTCTGCTGCATCGCGGCGTTGACGTCGGCTTTTTTGTGCGGGAACTTTCGCAGCATCTGCGCGATCTTTTTCTGCTGCGTCAGAGCGGTTCCGCCATTGCCGCCAGTCTCAACCTGCCCGCGGACGAGGCGGCCCTGTGGCAGGGGCTGGCCCCGCGCTTCAGCCCGGGGCATCTCCATGCCGCATGGCAGATGACGCTGGAAGCCCAGCGCGGCATTGTGCAGAATCCCGATCCGGCTACGGCGCTGGAACTGCTGCTGCTGAACATGGCCCTGCTGCCGCAGCTGCTGCCGCTGGAAAACCTTGTTCCCGGCACGCAGCCCGCACAGCAGCAACAGCCCCCGGCAGCGCCGCCCGCAGCACCATCTGCGGAGACGCCGCGCCGCTATGCCGCCCCGGCCGAAGCGCCTGCCGCACCCCGGCCGCAGCCGGCCCCGCAGGCCGCAGCGCAGCCGACGGTCAGCACGCCTCCGGCAACGGCCCCGCATCCGCGTCCCGCGCCGTCCGAAGCTCCCGCGCAACCGGCGGGAGAAGAAGACGCCGTCAGCGACGAAGCGCCTCCGCCTGCCCCGTCGTCCGCAGCGCCGAGAGACTGGGATGCCTTCTGCGCCTACTGCGCGACAGAGCTGGAGCAGGGCCGGGACGCGCCGTCGCCGCGCATGCTGCGCCTGCTTTCCGCCCGTTGGGAAGGGACGCGCCTGCTCCTGACGCCCAACGGGGAAACCCTGCTGCATCAGGTGGAGCGCCAGCGCTCCCTGCTGGAGAGGGCTCTTGCCGCCTACGGCGCGGGCGATACGCAGATCGAGATCGCCGCGCCGCGCCCCGTGCGCACGGATGCCGAACTGATCGCGGAATACTCCCAGCGGCCCGAATTACAGGAATGCCTGTCCATCTTCGACGGGCGCGTTGATCACTGCCGCCCGCTTTAGGCGCAGGACTCATCAGGTTTTGTCTTGAGGGGGAAGGAACCCCTTTTGCTTGCGGCAAAAAGTGGTTCCTTCCCCCTCAAACTCCCCCATCCTCCCCAAAACCCGCGCACCGGGTCTGACGGGTAAAGATGGACTTTTTTGTAACATGCAATGATGTTTTATTTTTTCATATCATGAACAGGGAAATATGCCGGGAATTCAACATCTGATAATGAGTCCTACCCCTGGGGAACGCTAACGCTAGAGCGTTTCAACTTTGAAAGAGGTGAAACGCGAGGCGGCGGCACAGCGCCGCCCGGCCCAAAGTGAGCGGAAAAACCGCGCTTTTTCTGGTGGGGGGCGGAATTTGTGTTAACACGCCGAACAGGCACGCAAAATATTAAGGACGAAAGCACGGCGACGCCGCCCGCTTTCGCTCCGCAACCAACCGTCAAGGAGATAAACCCATGCGTAATATGAACGACATCCTGCGGCAGGCGCAGGTCATGCAGAACAAGCTTGCCAAGCTGCAGCAGGAACTGAACGAACGCGAATACGAAGCGGCCAGCGGCGGCGGCATGGTCAAGGCCGTGGTGAGCGGCAAGCAGGAACTGCGTTCCCTGACCATTGATCCCAAGGCGCTGGAAGGCAACGACGTGGAAATGCTTCAGGATCTGATCATGGCCGCCGTCAACGAAGCCGGCCGCATCGCCCGTGAAACGCTGGAGCGGGAAATGAGCGCCATTTCCGGCGGCATCAGACTGCCCGGCATCTTCTAGGCCGCTGCCGCCGTGATTGCTGCTATGATCCGTTGTTCTGTCCGCCGTCGGGGGGGCGTTGTTGCAGCATGAACAGCCGCGTACCCGAACCTCTGTCGGCGCTTGTGGCGCAGCTGTCGCGTCTGCCGGGCCTTGGGCCCAAATCGGCCATGCGCGTGGCAATGACCCTGCTTAAATGGCCCGAAGCCCAGACCAGAACGCTGGGGCAGTCCATCGCAGAGCTGCGGGACAGGCTCCGCCTCTGCTCGCGCTGCGGCGGCCTCTCCTCGTCCGATCCCTGTCCCATCTGCGCCGATCCGACGCGAGATCGGGACACGCTCTGTCTCGTAACGGAATGGGACAGCATGCTGACGCTGGATGAAGGCGGTTTCTACCGGGGGCAGTACATGATTCTCGGCGGACTGCTGGCGCCGCTGGAACACATGGACGCCGACAGTCTGGAGCTCGACCGCCTGACGCAGCGCCTTGCCGAAGGGGAAATCACAGAACTCATTCTGGCCCTCGGCGCGACCATCGAAGCGGAAAATACCGCCTCCTTCCTGCGGGAAATGCTCGCCCGCCGCTTTCCGCGTATCAGGATTTCCCGCCTGGCACAGGGCATCCCCCTGGGCGCGGAAGTCAAATACATGGACAGGGAAACCCTGCGGCAGTCGCTCCAGTTCCGGCAGCAGTTGTAATGTTTCTGGGGGGAAGGAAACCCCCTTGGCTGGCGCGCAAGGGTGTTTCCTTCCCCCCAGGCTCCCCATCCTTCCCCCAACGCGCTTTTTTCGGGAGGATGCGGCGTCACGGTTTCTCCGTCGCTTTCCCCGCTGCGGCCGTCCCCCGGTACGTACAAGCGCAACAACTTCTTTTTCTTTGACATCTCCGCCGTTTTACGGCAGATGTCTTTTGTCGCAGTCATACACACATCGACAGCGCAAGGAGTCGTCATGTCTTCCGACAGTCACAGTTGTCATTCTTTCACGCTTCTGCCTTTGCTGAGCTGACTGCCTCCTGCGCCCTCCCGCAGGTCGGCAGACCGCGAGGAGGTTCCATGTTCTCCATCTCTGCTTTTCCCGTAAGAGTTTCCCTCCGTCGGATAGCCGCGTTTGCGGTCGTCCGCGTCTTCTCTCGCGTCCTCCATCCTTCCCGCTCCGCCATCCCCGTCACATGCCGCGCATATAACGCCTAGGGCACTTTCGGTTTGAAACGCGTTGCGTTTCAAACCGTACGGCCTGTCGTTTCGCGGAAAAACGCATTTTTTCCGCTCACTTTGGCCGGACGGCGCTGTGCCGCAGCCTCGCGTCTGGCCTTTTTTCAAAGGCAAAACGCTCTGGCTCCTCCGTAATCCGCCTTTCCGCCCAGATTCGAGGGCACGACAGGAACGCCTTTCCGAAAGGCCGCATCCTCGTGCGCACGCGCATTTTTGCGCGCCCTCAAATTCGTCTCCCATCTTTCGGGGACGGCTGCCGTGCGGAAAGCGTTGATGTTCCCGCAACGCCTCATCTT
>DXFI01000229.1 GCA_019114565.1 Candidatus Desulfovibrio intestinigallinarum
CCCCTCTGAAAAAGCGCGTTGGGGGAAGGATGGGGGGTCTGGGGGGAAGGAAACGCCCCTTGCGCGCTAGCCAAGGGGGTTTCCTTCCCCCCAGAAAAACGATTCCGTGTTAACAGGCCGAGGTCAGGCGCGTTCTTTTCTGGCGTGTTCCAGCTCCCGGACCTTGCGAAAAATGGTGCTGCGATCAACCTGAAAATGCCGGGCCAGCTCGGCCATGGAGCCGTAACGCTGCATGCCGGCTTCGATGACGGCGCCCTCCAGCTCCTTCATGATGGCCTTGAAGGACTTGCCCTCGATGCCGGGGAGGGTGAGGCCGCCGCTTGCGGGCAGGCTCTGGCCCACGGGGCGGATGCCGGTCAGATCATGGGCGTCGATGATGCCCTTCTTGCAGGTGACGACAAGGCCCTGTACGAGATTTTCGAGTTCGCGCACGTTGCCGGGCCAGTCGTAGGCAAGGAGCATGCGCTCGACTTCATTGGAAAAACGGACGTTCTTACGAAATTTTTTTCCGTAATAGGCAAGAAAGCTGGCGGCAAGGGGGAGGATGTCGGCCTGCCGCTTGCGCAGCGGCGGAATATTGAGCACCGCCACCTTGAGACGATAGTAGAGGTCGGAGCGGAAATTGCCCCGGGAGACTTCCTTGAGGAGGTCCTTGTTGGTGGCGGCAATGACGCGCACGTCCACGGGCTTGGGAATGGTGGACCCCACGCGCATGACTTCCCAGTCCTGAAGCACGCGCAGCAGGCGCGACTGCATGATCATGGGCAGTTCGCCTATTTCGTCCAGAAAGAGCGTGCCGGTATTGGCGGCCTCGATGAGTCCGGCCTTGCCGTTTTTGCTGGCCCCGGAAAAACTGCCGGCCACATAGCCGAACAGTTCCGTTTCTATGAGATTTTCGGGGATGCTGCCGCAGTCGACCTTGATGAAGGGCCGGTCGGCGCGTCGCCCGCTGTGATGAATGTGCCGCGCAACGACATCCTTGCCCACGCCGGTTTCGCCCAGCAGCAATACGGTGGCGTCGGTGTCGGCGATGGCGGCGGCCTCCGCGTACAGCCGGTGCATGCTCTGGCTCTGGATGATGCGCGGATATTTGCCGGTAGTCAGCATTTCCGGGTTGCTGAGATTCTGGAATGTCTCCAGCAGCTCCTTCTGGGCGCTTACTTCCTCGCGCAGTTCCGTCAGGGCCGTCACGTCGCGGATGATGGTCACGACCAGAACGACCTCGCCCGCGCCGTCCAGCACGGGGTGACTTTCCAGCATCAGCACGCGCCCGTTGAAGACGTTCTGCACACTGGAGGCCTTCTGACGCGTCTCCACCACCCGGGGGTTGAGCACAACGTCGAAGTAGCCCTTTTCCACAAGGTCCTGAATACGGTTCCGCAGCATTTCCTCCCGCGGGATGCCGGTAAGCTCGGCATGACGCCTGTTGACCAGCAGCACCTTGCCCTCGCGATCGGAAACGCAGATGGCATCACGGAACGTGTCGCATATTTGCTCGATAAAATCGTTCAGCATGGCGGTACGCTACACGGAAAAGAAGACGTTGGGAAGAAGCGAAGCGGGACGGGTCCCTGGGGGCAAGGCTCCGTCCCGCAAAAGCCCGTCCGGGGAGAGGTCCCGGACGGGCGGCAGCGGACAATGGGTTACGCCTGTCCGGCGGCGGCCTTGACCTGCGGGCTCATCTTGTACAGCGCGTAGGTGCACAGGGCGCTGACGACGCCCCAGAAGCAGAAGTACATGCACAGGTACCAGGGCTGCCCGTCGGCCCAGCCGGTGAGGGCGGTGGCGATCATGGGCGTCAGGCCGGAAGCGAAGATGGCCGTGAACTGGTACACGAAGGAGATGCCGGAGTAGCGCACTTCGGCGGGGAAGCTGTCGGAGAAGAGGCTGGCCATGGTGGCGTACTGACCGGCATGCAGGATGGCAAAGGCAAGGGTCAGGGTCAGGGTCACCAGCACGAAGTTGTGGGCGTAGTTATGCAGCACCCAGAAGGCCGGGAAGCTGATGATGCCCAGCAGGAGCACGCAGATACCGAAGATCTTGGCCTTGCCGTGACGGTCGGCGAACTGGCCCCAGAAGGGGATGGCCACGGCCATGACAGCCGACGCCACGATGAGGGAGGACAGCGCCGCCTCGCGATGCACGCCGTGCTGCTGGGTGAGGTAGGTCAGAGAGTACACGCCGAAGACGTTGAAGGAAACGCCGTCGAGGAAGCGCGCGCCCATGCCGGCCAGCACCATCTTGGGATACTTCTTGAAGACTTCGATCAGGGGGAACTTGGCTTCGGGAGCCTTGGCCTTGGCTTCGGCGAAGTCCTTGGTTTCCTGCACGGTCATACGCATGTAGGAACCGACGATGAGCAGCACGGCGCTCAGGATGAAGGCCACGCGCCAGCCCCAGCTCAGGAAGGCTTCGGGGCTGAGAATGGCGCTCAGCAGAGCGATGACGCCGGAGGCCAGCAGCAGGCCGATGGACATGCCGATCTGGGGCAGGCTGCCGTAGAAGGCGCGCTTGGATTCGGGAGCGGATTCAAAGGACATGAGCACCGCGCCGCCCCATTCGCCGCCAAGGCCGATACCCTGAAGCAGACGGCAGATGATGAGCAGAATCGGGGCCCAGATGCCGATGGTTTCATAGGTGGGGATCAGGCCGATGCAGACCGTGGCCGTACCCATGATTTCCAGCGTCAGAATGAGCACCTTCTTGCGGCCCAGCTTGTCGCCGAAGTGCCCGAAGATGATGCCGCCCAGCGGACGGGCCACAAAGCCCACGGCAAAGGTGGCAAAGGCCAGCATGGTGCCGATGCGGGGGTCAAAGTCGGGGAAATAGAGCTTGTTGAAGAACAGGCCGGCAACAACGCCGTACAGGAAGAAGTCGTACCATTCAATGACGGCCCCCAGCACGGAAGAAATGACCACGCGGCGCAGGTTCTTCTGCTGGTCCAGAGTTTGTTCATTGCTCATGCGAGATATCCTGTAAAACTTGAGGTTTGACCGTAACGGCAAAACGTCCGCCGACCGCGTCCGGCAACCGGCGGACGAACGAGGCAGTTAAAACGCTCTAGCCTTCCAGACCCAGCAGACGGGCCGCGTTGTTGTACATGACGTTTTCCAGCACTTCGGGCTTGAAGGGCAGGCGCTTGTAAAGGGCGATCTGCTCCTGGAAATCCATGAAGGGCGCGGCGCTGGCAAAGAGCATCTTGTCGCCGATAAGGGTGTTGGCGGCCTGGAAATAGCCTTCGGAGAAGGGCTGCTCTTCGTATTCGGCAAGGTCGATGTAGACGTTGCGGTTACGATGCACCGTCATGATGACTTCGTTGACGAAGGGATAGGCGCCGTGGCTGATGACGATCTTCAGATCGGGGAAGTCGGCGGCCACACGGTCGATATGACGGGGATGGGCGTCGTCCATCACGGCGTCGCGCACCAGCGTTGCGGGGCCGGTGGTGATGACAATCGGAATATCCAGCTCACAGCACTTGGCATAGATGGGATAGTACCTGGCATGATCGGCGGGGATGCGCGCCAGATAGGGATCGATGGCAGCGCCGCGCATGCCGTGATCATTGACCATGCGCTTGAGTTCGTCGATGGCGGCCATGCCCTTGTGGGGGTCGAGACCGGCGAAGCCGATGAACTTGTCGGGGTACTGCTTCATCAGGACCACAATGCCGGGGTTGGCGGAGCCAAGGCCGTAGGTGGTTTCAGCGTCGCGGCCGGTCACCACGCCCTTGACCACGCCCTGCTTTTCCATGTCGGCGACGATCTTTTCAATGGGCTCGGGCTTGGCCCGGTCGGCGTACTTGAAAAGCTCGAACATGCCGCCGAAGACCTTGTTGTTCAGCATGCCCTGAACGGCGTCAGGGGTGCTGGGCCGGAAACGAAAGTCAATGATTTTCATACCTTTATACCTCATTGCCCAGGCTGTTTGCCCGGCGATGTTTTTTTTCACAATCTTAAAAGCAAAGAGCGGGCCACGCGCGGGCAGTTCGCGCTCCAGGCAGGAAAAAGAGCCGGGCAAGCCTCCCGGTATTCAAACATAACCAGTTGAAAAATAAAGACTAAAATAAAAACAAAAAAACTTTGTAACACCATTGTCGCACAGTAAATCTGCAACACGGCGCATTTCATACCAGCGTCATGTGAAATCAGGCTCGCATCATAACATATTAAAATTATTACTTATAATAAAAAATAAAAGGGCTGTTGTTACAAATAATGCTAATGAATAGCAATTAGCGTTGTTTTTTTGCACACAAGCAAAAAATAAAATATATACATTTATTTCAGCATATTAAAATACAAATCTCTTTCCTGCGATGCAATTTTGCATTTGTGTTGTTGTATTTTTGCATACATTTTTGACAAATTTGTCCGCCCGCGTGCTGCGCGTAAAAAAACAGCAATCATTCCCCATTCTTCCCCTCATACATAAAAAAACGGCGCACAGCCTCTGCTGTACGCCGCAACTCTTTCCCGAAGAAATTTCGCTCCTGCTGAAATATTTTTCCTTTTCCGAAAAAAAATTTTTTCCACGCTGTCAGCATTTTTGCCGCTGCGCCCCTAACACAGAGAAAAAATTTTTCCAAGCCTTTTCTTTTGTCTTATTCAGACACATTTTCAAGTCTTGTGATAAAAAAGACAATATCGCCGGTCTGCGCGGCGCAGCATGCTCTGCCGCGCCGCGCAGACCGGGCCAGACTGAAAATGCTCTAGGCGTTTTCCTTTCTCTGTTCCGTCACGCAGCTCACCGCGGCGCAGTCCTGTCCGCCCAGTCCCAGCGCCTCCGCGCGCGCAAACACCGCCCGCGCCGCATTCAGCAGCGGCGTTTCCAGCTTCCAGCGCTGCGCCATTTCGCAGCCGAGCCGCAAATCCTTATGCGCCAGCCGCAGCGCAAAGCGCGGCATAAAGTCCTTGCGCGCAATCCACGGCCCGCGCACGTCCATCTGGAAGCTGTGCGCGCCCGTGTCCGCCAGCAGCGGCAGCAGCATTTCCGGCTCTATGCCCGCGCACTGGCCCACGCGCAGGCCCTCCGCCAGCACCGCCAGATTCGCCATGCCCACCAGATTGCTGATCAGCTTCACCGCGCAGGACGCGCTGATGCTCCCCACGTCCACCGGCTTGCCCATAGCCGTCAGCATGGGCCAGAGCCGTTCCTTCACGGCATCCTCGCCGCCCACAAACATGGGCGCGTCTCCGGCCGCCGCCACGGCGGGCGTCTTGCCCAGCGTGGCCTGCACATAGGCAATCCCCCGGTTCTCCGCTTCCTCGGCCAGCACCGACGCCAGAAACGGATCTATCGTGCTGCACTCCACATGCACCGCCCCCGGCGCAAGCTGCGCGTACAGCCCCGCAGGCCCCGACATGGCCTCCCGCACATGCTCCGGCAACGCCAGGCACGTAAACACCACGCCGCACGAGGCCAGCTCCTCCCGCTTGTCCGTCGCCCGGCCCGTCGGCCCCGCAGACGCCACCGCCTCCGCCTTCTCCAGACTCCGGCTGTACGCCACAACCTCATAACCCGCCGCCACAAGACGACGCGCCAACGGCCCGCCCATGGCCCCTACGCCCCAAAAACCAATCTTCATACGCCCTGCCCTCCCACTGGCTGACGTTTATTTTTTTCTGAGCCGGGGGAGGGAGAGCCCCTCTGCTGGCGCGAGAGGGTTTCTCCCTCCCCCGGAAAAACGCCGGTTCCTGACATTCGACAACGTTTCTTGTTCGTTGTTGAGCTGGGGGGAGGGAACCCCTTTGGCTAGCGCACAAAGGGG
>DXFI01000230.1 GCA_019114565.1 Candidatus Desulfovibrio intestinigallinarum
GGGAGTTTGAGGGGGAAGGAACCCCTTTTTGCCGCGAGCAAAAGGGGTTCCTTCCCCCTCAAGACAACATGTAATGAGTCCTGAGGCTTAAAACGCCTCACTGAAAAGGGAGCTGCCAGCGCAGCCCCAAAGGCAACCTATTTCGCAGGCGGCGCGGGACGCACGTCTGTGTCGTCCACATCGACCACATCATCGGCGTCGTCAGACGAAGCCGCCGGGCTTTCCGTATTTTCCGGCGAAGCGGCGGGCGGCAGAGCCGGAGAATCCGTCAGCTGATAGCCGCCGCCGGGCAGAGCTTCAAGCCCCTGACCGGAAGGCGCCAGCGGAACGCTATTCTTGCTGACAAGAACAATACCCGTCTTTTCGAGCACTTCACGCCGGAAGGCGTATTCCTGCTCCATCTGACGATGACGGAAAACAAAGAACAGACGCCCCAGATAGCCCACGGCAAGGAAGGCGGCGGCGCCGCCCACAAACCACGGCACATAGGGCGTCAATGCACCGCCCGCAAGCCGTACGGCCTCCCAGAAATCTCCGAGAAAGATCATGGCCGCGCCCAGCAGCAGCAGGCAGACCAGCAGCACGACCACCGGCGCATGGCGGACGCAGGCATAGAAACGCCGGACGCGCTGCGGCACCAGATTGGCGTCCGGGGCGTCGGGCGCGGCCTCCACTGAACCGTCCAGCGCCTTGCTCAGCACCAGGCTGGAAAGCTGCAACAGCAGAAAAAGAGCCACGGGCGCGACGACAGCGCCGACGATCCAGCCCAGCCAGGGGAACTGCACCACCGGCGTCCCGCCGGGAACCGCAGGTTCTGCCCGCATAATGCCGCACAGCATGGCCACCACAGCCACGGCCAGCTCCAGCAGAACGACCGCAATAAACATATACCACATGGCGTCCTTTTTAGGATCGGAACGATACAAACGGGACGCCGGACGCGCAGAACTCCAGCCCGCGTCGGCACGCATGCCGTGGGACGGAAGGGAACTTTTATCCAAGCTGCTACCCTCACAAAAGGTTGATGAGAACATGCTCATAATAGCCGCCTTGCCCGCCCCTCACAAGTCCTCTTGCCCGCGCCCGGCTTCTGACGTACCTTCTTACGGCAGCGCGCCGGCATGTGCCATGCGCTCTGCCGTTCGCGAATCCCGTTCATGACGCAGAAGGAGAACGCTATGCATGTGCTTGTTACCGGCGCAGCCGGCTTTATCGGCTTCCACCTCTCCCGCCGTCTGACAGCGGACGGGCACACGGTCGTGGGTATCGATAATCTCAATGATTATTACGATGTCCGCCTGAAAGAAGACCGTCTTGCCCAGCTGGCGGAATGCCGGAACTTCCGCTTTGAAAAGCTGGATCTGGCCGACAGCGCGGGCATGGCGGAACTGTTCCGTCAGGAACGCTTCACCCATGTCGTCAATCTCGCCGCGCAGGCGGGCGTCCGCTACAGCCTGATCAATCCCGCCTCCTATATTTCCTCGAATCTGGTAGGCTTCGGCAACATTCTGGAAGGATGCCGGCAGACAGAAGTGCAGCATCTGGTCTTTGCCTCGTCCTCGTCCGTTTACGGGCTGAACACGCATCAGCCCTTCTCGGAACACGACAACGTGGATCATCCGGTAAGCCTCTATGCGGCTTCCAAAAAAAGCAACGAACTCATGGCGCATTCCTACAGCCATCTGTTCAATATTCCCTGCACGGGGCTCCGTTTCTTTACGGTCTACGGGCCGTGGGGACGGCCGGACATGGCGCTGCAGCTCTTTGCCCATGCCATCATGCGCGGCGAACCCATCAAGGTTTTCAACGAAGGGCGCATGCGCCGCGACTTCACCTATATCGACGATATCGTGGAAGGCGTGGTACGCCTGCTGCCCCTGCCCCCGGTGCGCACGCCGGACTGGAATGCCGAACAGCCCGATCCGGCGTCCAGCTCCGCCCCTTGGCGCATTTTCAATATCGGCAACAATCAGACCGTCGAACTCAACGACTTTATCGCCACTCTGGAAGACGCGCTGGGCAAGAAGGCCAGACGCGACCTGCTGCCCATGCAGCCGGGCGATGTGGAAGCCACGTGGGCCAGCATAGACGCCCTGTCGTCGCTGACCGGCTTTGCTCCGGTAACGCCTCTGGCCGAAGGTATTGCCCGCTTCGTGAAGTGGTTCAAGGAATACTACAATTATGCCTGATCTTGCTGTTCCCGCCCCTGCCGCCGCGGAAGTGATCCCCGAAATTCTCGCGCCTGCCGGCGACGCCCCCTCCTTTCTGGCGGCGCTTGCCGCCGGAGCGGACGCCATCTATCTTGGCCTGAAGCATTTTTCGGCCCGCATGCAGGCCGAAAATTTCGGCCTTGCGGAACTGTCCCGCCTGACGGATCTGGCCCACGCCGAAAACGCCCGCGTCTATGTGGCCATGAACACGCTGGTCAAGCCGGGGGAACCGGCCGCGGCCTACCGTCTTATTGCGCGTCTGGCCCGTCAGGTCAGCCCCGACGGGCTCATTGTGCAGGACCTTTCCTTTCTGGACATTGCCCGGCAGGCCGGTTTTGAAGGAGGTCTGTTCCTTTCCACGCTGGCCAACATCACGCATCCGCAAGGGCTGCTGACGGCCAGAGCTCTGGGAGCCGACCGCGTCATTCTGCCGCGCGAACTGTCCATCGACGAAATCCGCCTCATGGGCGAAGCCTGCCCCGAAGGGCTGGATCTGGAATGTTTTGTCCACGGCGCATTGTGCTATTGCGTTTCGGGACGCTGCTACTGGTCCAGCTACATGGGCGGCAAGAGCGGTTTGCGCGGGCGCTGCGTACAGCCCTGCCGTCGCGTGTACCGGCAGGGCGGAGCCGCGGCCCAGGCCCTGCAGCGCCAGGCCGAACGCAACGAGAGGGAGAACCGTGACGGACGTGATGGACGCAACGGCCGCCCGGCGCAGGACCGCAACCGGCGTCCGCAAAAGGCCGGCAAGGGACGCGACGGACGCTTCTTCTCCTGTCTGGACCTTTCGCTCGACGTTCTGGCAAAAACGCTGCGCAGCGTGCCCCATCTGACCTCCTGGAAAATCGAAGGCCGCAAGAAGGGACCGCATTACGTTTATCATGTGGTGACCGCTTACCGCATGCTGCGCGATCATTCGCAGGACCCCCGCGCCCGCAAGGACGCGGAAGCCATTCTGCAAATGGCGCTGGGCCGTCCCGGCAGCCGGGCGCGCTTTCTGCCGCAAAAGGAAAATCTTGTTCCTACGGATCCCTCGGGACAGACCAGCTCCGGCCTGCTGGCGGGCAAGATAAAAATCACGCCCGAGGGACAGGTCGTCATTAAGCCGCATTTCGAGCTGCTGCCGCAGGATTATCTGCGCATCGGCGTTGAGGACGAACGCTGGCATGCAACCCTGCCCGTCACCCGCCGCACGCCCAAAGCCGGGACGCTGCAGCTGCGCCTGCCGAAGCACAAGACGCCCAAAGCCGGAACCCCGGTCTTTCTTATCGACCGGCGCGAGCCGGAACTGATGCAGCTCCTCCGCCACTGGCAGGCTCGGCTGGATGCCATGCCCGCCCGGCCTACCCGCATGGTCGAAGAGGCCCCCCGCCTGCCCCGGCCGCTGGCCGGCAAGGCGCGCCCCCGGCCGGATATGGTTGTACGCCCCGGACTGCCGCAGGGCAGGGAAACGCGCGGCAGCCGCAATCAGCTCATGGCCCTGTGGCTGTCCCCGCGCACGGCGGACATTTCCCGCACCATCGCCCCCAAAATATGCTGGTGGCTGCCGCCCGTGGTCTGGCCGGAGGAAGAAGAGGGGCTGCGCCGCCGCATCGCGCATCTCTGCCGGGAGGGCGCGCGTCACTTTGTCTGCAACGCGCCCTGGCAGCGCGATCTCTTTCCCGCTCCCCTGCTGGAAAGCATGTCTGCCGATGCTGCGGATAAAGCCCGTAAAGAGGGCGAAGGCCTGGATCTGCTGGCCGGTCCCTTCTGCAACATCGCCAATGCTCCTGCCCTGGGCGTGCTGGCACGCATGGGCTTTTCCGGTGCGTTCATCAGTCCCGAACTGGCCGCCGAGGACATTCTCGCTCTGCCCCGCCAGAGCCCCCTGCCGCTGGGTATGGTGCTCTCCGGCTTCTGGCCTGTGGGCATCAGCCGTTTCGGTCTGCTGGGCGTCAAGGCCAACGAGCCCTTTGTCAGCCCCAAGGGAGAAGTCTTCTGGGCGCGCACCTATGGCGGCAATGTCTGGCTGTATCCGGGCTGGCCGCTGGATCTGACATCCAAACGTCAGGAACTTATCGCCGCGGGCTACAGTTTCTTTGCCCATCTGGAGGAGCATACGCCGCAGGATCTGCCCGAAACCCGACGCCAGAGCCTGTTTAACTGGGAAGGCGCGCTTCTCTAGGGTAATTTCAGTTTGAAATGCTTCGCATTTCAAATCATACGGCCTGTCGTTTCGCGGAAAAAACACGTTTTTTCCGCTCATTTTGGGCCAAGCGGCACTGTGCCGCCGCCTCGCGTTTCACCTTTTTCAAAGGTAAAACGCTCCAGCAACGTTTTCAGGGAAGGGGGACGACCTCTCGCCCCCTTCCCCTGTCTTTTTCCTTCTCCCCTTGTCATCCGATACAGCTTCATGCTGATACTCCGGGCCATTCAGGACTCCTTATGCCATCACCGGCCCTGACGGAAAGCCGCGACGCGCGGCGGCACTTCCCCGCAGGACTACTGCAACCCGAAGGCTGCGCCCGCTTCGGCATGGATACCCTGCTTCTGGCGGCCTTTGCAGCCCGCAGCCTGCATGCGCTTTCCCCGGCAGAACGCGTACCCGTTCTGGAGCTGGGCTGCGGCGTCGGCGCGGCGCTGCTGACTGTGGCTCTGCTGGAAGAAAATATGACGGCACTGGGCGTGGAACATGCCCCGGAACTGACGCAGGCCGCAGAGGAAAATATCCGTCGGCTGGGCCTGACGGATCGTCTGCATGTGCTGCGCGGCACGCTGCCTGCCCGCGAATGCCTGCGGCGCTGCCGGGAGTGGCTGGCGGAACAGCCGTCCGGGAAACAGGGCGCGGCGCTGATTCTTGCCAATCCTCCCTACTGGACGCGTCATGAGGGGCGGACATCCCCCCATGCGCTGGTGGAAACGGCGCGACGCGACACGGACACGGCACTGGACGATTTCTGTCGGAGCGCCGCCGCGCTGACACGGCACAAGGGCTATTTCTGCTGTATCTATGATGCCCGCATGCTGCCCCGTCTGTTTGAAGCCTGCACACGCCACCATCTGGGTATTCGTCGCCTGCTGCCGGTGCACCCTCGCAAGGGGCGGCCCGCAGGACGTATTCTTCTGGAGGCCCGCAAGGGAGCCGCCCACGATTTACATATGGAAGAAGCCCTCTACCTGCACCCTTCCAAACAGGAAGAAAATGCGCGCTGGACTCCGGAGGCGCTTCAATTCTGCCCCTTTCTTGGGAGACCGTCATGAGCGTTATTGCCGATCTGCATATCCATTCCCGCTTTTCCCGTGCCACCAGCAAGCAGCTTACGCCGCGCCATCTTGCGGCATGGGCCCAATGCAAGGGCATACACATTCTTGGAACAGGAGATTTCACACACCCGCAATGGCGTACTGAACTACGAGAGCAGCTCACTCTCGACGAAGAAAGCGGCTTCTACAAACTTAATGTTCCACATGAAACGTTAGACTTCATGCAAGACGCACCACTACCAAAAGCCATAGAACCGCTTTTCTGCCTGCAAACGGAAATCAGCTCCATTTACAAACGCGGTGGAAAAACACGCAAAGTCCACAATCTTGTCTTCGTACCTACTCTGGAGGATGCAGACAAGCTCTCGCAGCGACTGGCACACATCGGCAACCTCGCCTCCGACGGCCGCCCCATCCTTGGCCTCGACTCCCACGATTTACTGGAGATTGTACTGGAAACATCTCCCGATGCGGTTCTGGTGCCCGCACATATCTGGACGCCCTGGTTTTCCCTCTTTGGTTCAAAATCAGGCTTTGACCATATCGAAGAGTGTTTCGGCGATTTGTCCCCGCATATCTTTGCGCTGGAAACAGGGCTTTCCTCAGACCCTGCCATGAATCGCCTTGTCAGCAATCTTGACGGCTATACACTTATTTCCAATTCCGACGCCCACTCCGGGGCCAACCTCGGCCGGGAAGCCAACCTCTTTGACGGGCACGTTACCTACCATTCCATGTTTGCCGCGCTGCGCGCCGCAGCGCAACGCACGCCCGACGCCTCACCGGACTGCCGCTTCCTCGGGACTATGGAATTCTATCCCGAAGAAGGGAAATACCATCTCGACGGCCACCGTGCCTGCGGCGTCGTCCTCGAGCCCGAAGAAGCCCACAAGCTCAACGATATCTGTCCGGTCTGCGGCAAGCCGCTGACCATCGGCGTGCTTCATCGCGTCTGGGAGCTTGCCGACCGCGACGCGGCCCCCGCGCTCCCCGCCGAGCCGGAAGCGCGGCCCCTGATTCCCCTGCCCGAACTCATAGGAGAAATTCTCGGCGTCGGCAGCAGCTCCCGCAAGGTGCAGCAACGCTATGCCGAACTGCTCCGCAATCTGGGCCCGGATCTCGATATTCTCTGCCGCATGCCCGAAGAACGTATCCGGGAGCACTGGGAACCGCTCGGCGAGGCTGTTGCCCGCATGCGTCGCGGCAACGTCATACGACAGGGCGGCTATGACGGCGAATACGGCGTCGTGCGTGTTTTCAGCCCCGAGGAACAGGCCGAACTTGGCGGCTCCCCGCGACGCGCCTCACTCCTCTCCCCCCGCAAAACCGCCGCCCCCGCCACCGTCACCCGCCGCCGCGCCTCGGTGCAGACCACAGCACTCGCGCCTGCCGACGCTCCCGCCGTCTTTGCCTTCTCTAAGGATCAGCAGGCGGCCCTGGAGGCCGGGCCGCAGCCCGTGCTTGTGCTGGCGGGCCCCGGCGCGGGCAAGACCCGCGTTCTTGTGGGACGTCTGCAACGTCTGCTTGCTCAGGGGCTGCCGCCGGAATCCCTGCTGGCGCTGACCTTTACCCGCCGCGCCGCTGCGGAAATGCGCGAGCGTCTTGCGGCGCAAGCGGACGGAGCGCTTCCCCGTTGCGATACCCTGCACGGCTACGCCTGGAGTCTGCTCCACAAGGCCCTGCCGGAATGCGTTCTGCTTCCCGATGCTCCGGCCCGCACGCTCTTCAATGTCGCAAATTCCGCGCTCCCGGCCGCGGAACGCCGCCACCTCTGGGATGCCCTGCAACTTGCGCGCGAACAGGGCCGCGCTTTGGGGGAACTGCCGCCCGAGGCTGCGGAGGCGGCCCGCCGCTACTGTGACCGCAAGCAGCAGGGGGAACATCTGCGGGTGGACTATGCCGATTTGCCCGGCTGGCTCCTGCTGCATCGCTCCGGCCCGCACACAGTCGAGGAAGCGGAAGCCGCTGCCTCGTGGCTGCCGCCCCGGCTGCGGGAAGCCGCCGCAGCAGCACCCGCCACAGTGCCGACACAGGTGCTTGTAGACGAAGCTCAGGACCTTTCCCCCATACAGCTTGCGCTGATCCGGGCCCTGCTGCCACCCGACGGCAACGGTTTCTTCGGCATCGGAGATCCGGATCAGGCAATCTATGGTTTTCGCGGCGCGGGAGGACAGAGTGAAAGCGTCTTCCAGCGCTACTGGCCCTCGTTGCAGGTGCTGCGTCTCGGTATCAGCTACCGGGCAAGTCAGGCGGTGCTGGACATGGCACAACGGCTGCTTCAGGGGCACGGCCATTGCGGTTCCCTTACCGCCGCACAACCACAGGCGGCGTTTCTCCACCTCTTTGCGGCTTCGGACGAACAGGCCGAGGCCCGCTGGATAGCCCGCCGCACTGTTGCCCTGCTCGGCGCCACATCCCACAGTCTGCTTGACGCCACGCAGCAAACCGATCTGGACGGCACGCTCTCGCCGGGTGACATTGCCGTGCTGGTTCGTCTTCGCACACAGATTCCGCCCATCCGCGCCGCGCTGGAACATGCCGGCATCCCCTGCGCCGCCCCGGAAAGCGCCCCCTTCTGGCAGGACCCGCTCTGTGCCGCCGTTCTCCGGGATCTCTCCGGCCTGTCGCAGGAAGACGCCGCCGAAGAAGACACGCTTCGCCTCCCGCCGCTCCCCCGCTGTGACGGCAGCCTGCCGTCCCCTGCGGCGCTTACGGACTGGCTTGCCGGGTACGCGGGCATTGATCCCGCGCTTCTTTCCGGCGGGCCGTGGCAGGAACTGCTCCGTCTTCAGGAAGATTGCGGAAGCTGGCCCGCGCTTCTGGAGCGCATTGCGCTCCTGCAGGAACGCGATCTCGTCCGCAGCAAGGCCGAGCATGTGCAGCTCATGACGCTGCACGCCTCCAAGGGACTGGAATTCAAGGCCGTCTTTCTTCCCGGCCTGGAGGAAGGGCTGCTGCCTCTCCGCCGCGCCGCGCTGGGAATGCGCGCGGAGGACGGCTCCGAAGCCCCGCTGGAAGAAGAACGCCGTCTGCTCTATGTCGGCCTGACGCGCGCCGCCTGCGCGATCTTCGCCAGCCACTGCGCGCATCGCCGTCTCTACGGGAAGGAACTGCGCCTGCCGCCCTCCTCCTTCCTGCCGCTGGTGCAGGATTGCTGCCGCGTCACAACGCTTAAGCCCCATACCCGGCGGGAGCAGCAGTCGCTTTCGCTGCTGTAGGCGCGGATCTGGCTGGTTTATTTTTTGGGGGGAGGGGGAACCCCTTTGGCTAGCGCACAAAGGGG
>DXFI01000231.1 GCA_019114565.1 Candidatus Desulfovibrio intestinigallinarum
ATAATCATGGGAAAGCTGGGCAAGCTGGAAAGAGTGGACGACTTGAGAACAATCTGGCCCAACGAGGCGCAGCATTTTACGAAATGGCTGACAGAGGAAGAAAATCTTGCCTTACTGAGCGATACTGTCGGCATTGATATTGTTCTTGAGGAGAGGGAGTCCCCGGTAGGGGATTTCAGCGCGGATATTTATGCCAGTGAGGAAGGAACCGGCAGAAAAATTATTATTGAAAATCAGCTTGAAGATACCAACCACGATCATCTGGGCAAGATCATCACCTATGCGTCCGGGAAAAATGCCGAGGTTGTCATCTGGATTGTCAAGCGGGCGCGCGACGAACATCGTCAGGCTGTCGAGTGGCTCAATCAGCATACGGATGAGAAGATAGGTTTTTTTCTTCTTGAGATTGAGCTCTGGAAAATTGACGACTCCTCTCCGGCTCCCAAGTTCAATGTGGTGGAACGCCCCAATGACTGGGCAAAAGAGATAAAGGCTTCGGAAGGAATGTCGGAAACAAAGCAGCTGCAACTGCATTTCTGGAAAGCCTTCAACGACTATGCCTTTGCGCAGGAAGCATTCCGAAAGGTCTTTTCTCAGCGTAAAGCCCAGCCTCAGCACTGGTATGATCTCGGCGTACGAAAGGCTCATTCCTTTATACAACTGAGTGTCAACACGCAGAAAAAGGTGATCAGGGCTTCCATATATGTACATGATGAGCCAAACTTGTATGACAGATATGTATCAAAGAAGGATTATATCGAATCAAAGGTCGGCAAGGGCATAGAGTATTCCTTAGGGAAAAAGGACGGCCGCATTATTGTCAGCTTCAACGGGGACATGAAGAAGGATCAAAGTGAATGGAACGCCTATTTTCAATGGCTTTGCGCTATGTCGCTGACGCTGTATGACGTTATTCATGAGGTAGATGTCTAGAGCATTTCAACTTTGAAAAGGTGGGCGCGAGGCGGCGCACAGCGCCGCCCGGCCCGAAGCGAGCGGAAAAACCGCCATAAAGACGGACGAACTGCAAACAAGTTTTATATTTTTTTCAGTAGTGAAAAAATATATTGCAGTGGTCTTACGACAGTCAGGTTGGTGAATTTTACAACGTAGGGAAATACGAGACCTTCAACAAACAGAAAAGCGCAAAAAAAGCAAAGATTTTTGACATCCTCCGGAGACGGCCAGTTTTCAAAGCCCCCCGGTGTGGGTACGGCGGTTGCATCAGACGGCGTTTGCAGCTTTAGTGCCAGAATGGCAAGGCTGCAGCCTCCCACGAAAAGCAGTATGTGCCGAATCCCCGTAAAGCGCAGTAAGAACATAAGTTGCAGACCGAAAAAATTCCCAAAGAACAATCCAAGGGCTTCATATTCACAATGCAGATACCATTCCATGGTATATACTTTGATTATTGAAGAAAAGAAATTATAGGCGATAGTGAGCGCAAGCAGCAGGAGCACGACCCTGACAAAAAGAGAAAGTATTCTCAGTATTTTTTGCAGCTGACCATGCGTTCCGTCGGACATGGACGACCTCCCGGAGCCTTTTCACTTTGAGGTGCGTAGCAGTGCAAATTATACGGCCTGTCGTTTCGGGAAAAGCGTTTTTTCGTTTGCTTCGGCCGGGTGATGCCGACGCCTCGCGTTTCATCTTTTTCAAAGTTGAAACGCTCTAAAATGCGAAAAGTCCGCGTCGCTCAAGGCTTCGCGGACTTTTTTGCACTTCTTTGAAGTAATGTATGGCGGAGAGGGTGGGATTCGAACCCACGTACCGGGGATAAGCCGGTAACTCGATTTCGAGTCGAGCGCGTTACGGCCAGCTTCGCTACCTCTCCGCGAAAGTGGCAGAAAAGACTTTTACGCGATTTTCTGTTTTCTGGCAAGCGTTTTGTTGTAGCAAAATGCTCTGAAAAAAGCGCGTTGGGGGAAGGATGGGGGGCTTGGGGGGAAGGAAACACCCCTTGCGCGCTAGCCAAGGGGGTTTCCTTCCCCCCAAAAAAAACAGCTTATGAACAGGTTAACAGGCCCTAGGAGGTGGCTACGGCCTCGCCGCCTCTGTTATTGATATGGTCCATGATTTCCAGGGCTTCCGGCTGGTTGGGATTACCCTGCAGGGCACGGATGGCCAGTTCTTCGGCCTGCTGGCGCTTGTGCCAGTTCCAGTACATCTTGGCCATGCGGCCGTAGGTGTTGGGATGGCCGCCGAACGTGCGCAGCACGCTCTTGTAGACGCGTTCCATCTTTTCAAATTCGTTGATTTCCGCATAGGCGTTGATGGCGCCCACATAGGCCGCCGATTCCCGCGGATAGCGCGCCATGGATTCCTCGTACATTTCTCCCGCTTCGGCGAACTGCTTGGCGGCAAAAAGAATCTTGGCAATCTGGATGTGCAGCCCCTTTTCACTGCCGAATTCTTCGGCGGCACGTTTGAGGAAGGCTCGTCCCTTGCCGAACTGCCCCTGCTGCAACAGCTGGATGCCGGTCTGAATCAGGGTCTTTTTGCGTTCGGCCTTGGCTTCCTGCGCGGATCTCTGCGCGTTTTCCGCTTCCTGCTGCAGGATGCGGGCAAGGCCGTCCAGCACGGCGGCAATGGCCTGCGCCTTGGCATGCTCGAACTTGATCTGGCGCGGGCGTCCCGTATTTTGCGGATCAAGCAGGTGCTGCAAGGACTGATGGCGCACCAGGGTATGCAGGAAGTCATCCATCTGGATTTCCACTTCCGCGCGGGCCGAACGCATCAGTTTGACGCTGGCGTACTGGCGCATGGCCGTAGCCATGGCGTGCAGGGCGCGTTGGACTTCTTCCCGCCGCAGATAACCATTGGCGCGGGCGATATTTTCACGCAGTTCTTTGGGTGGCGTTGTCAGCATGCTTGTGTTCCGTTGTCTGCCAGTGTTTGAGCACTTCGGATGCCTGTTCGTGCAGAATGTCCGCAACAGTCTCGGGCAGTAAAAAATCCGTATTGAGTCCAGCCAGCCAGCGCCGCCGGATATCGGAAGCACTGATTGGTAACCAAGGTATATGCAAGAAGTGAACCAGTCCGAAAGTTTGACGCTCCTGCCCGGATGTCGGGCCGCAAATATGAAAGCTGACGCCGTCCGGAAACAGAGGCGGAATCGCTGCCGCCTCCGGCCAGAGGCGGCGCACGGTGGCGGACACGACGGCATCGGCGGCGCGGGCGCGCGGCACGACAATAAGGTGACAGAGTTCCGGCAGACGGGAGCCGTAATACCAGCTGTCCAGCATTTCAAAATCCTGACTGCCCAGAATGAAGAACAGGGCTTCGTCGGGATGGGCGTCCCGCAGGGCGCGCAGCGTATCCCAGGTATAGGACGGGCCGCGGCGCAGCGACTCGCAGCGATCGCAGTCGATGCCGGGCAGGCGTCGGGTGACGCTTTCCACCATGCGGGCGCGCAGCTCAAACGGCAGCAGCCCTGCGGCTTCCTTGTGGGGAGGATTGGCGCAGGGCAGGAGAGAGAGCACGCTGATGCGGTCGCCAAGGGCTTCCCTGATCTCTATGGCCAGACGGAAGTGCCCTATATGGGGGGGGTTGAAGCTGCCGCCGAGAAAGGCGCGTCCTCCGGGGCAACGGGCCCCGTTTGCCGAAAACATCTATTCGCGCACCTGCCCTTGTCCCATGACCACAAACTTGGTGGATGTCAATTCGCGCACGCCCATGGGGCCGTAGGCGTGCAGCTTGGACGTGGAAATGCCTATTTCCGCCCCGAGCCCGAGCTGTCCGCCGTCGTTGAAGCGGGTGGACGCGTTGACGGCGACCATGGAGGCGTCGGCTTCGCGCAGGAAGCGCATGGCAAGGGGATGGCTGCGCGTGCAGATGATTTCCGTATGGTTGGAGCCGTAACGGGCGATGTGATCCAGCGCGGCGTCCATGTCGTCCACCACGCGCACGGCCAGAATCAGGGCGTGATATTCCATGCCCCAGTCCTCGTCCGTGGCGGGCCGGGCAGCCGCGCCCAGCAGCGGCAGGGCGCGCGGGCAGGCCTGAAAGCGCACGCCCGCGGCTCCGAGGCGTTCCGCCACGCGCGGCAGAAAGTCCCCGGCTACGGAGGCCTGCACCAGCAGGCATTCGAGCGCGTTGCACACGCCGGGGCGCTGCACCTTGGCGTTGAAAATGATGTCCAGCGCCTGATCAAGGTCGGCGCTTTCTTCCACAAAGGCGTGACAGACGCCCTTGTAGTGCTTGAGGACGGGCATGGTGGCGGCTTCCTGCACGGCGCGCACCAGAGATTCGCCGCCGCGGGGAATCATGACGTCAATAAATTGATCCAGCCTGCACAGTTCCGTAACGGCTCCATGATCGGTGCTGGTGACCAGCTGCGCGGCATCGGCGGGCAGCTGTGCTTCGTTCAGCGCCCGGGAGAGCAGAGCGGCCAGCGCCATATTGGATTGCAGAGCTTCGCTGCCGCCGCGCAGGATGACGGCGTTGCCCGCCTTGAGGCAGAGAATGGCGGCGTCGATGGTGACGTTGGGGCGCGCCTCGTAAATCATGGCGACCACGCCCAGCGGCACGCGCATCCGGCCCACCAGCAGGCCGTTGGGACGCTGCCACTGCGCTTCCGTGGCGCCCACGGGGTCGTCAAGATCGGCCACGTGACGGCAGGCGCGTGCCATTTCGGCAATGACGGCGGGCGTCAGACGGAGACGATCGCGTCGCGGCGCGTCTATGCCGCGGGCGTCGGCCGCGTCCAGATCCCGGGCATTGGCCGCCAGCAGGCTTTCCTGCTCCTGTTCCAGCAGGGCGGCAAGGCGGTGCAGAAAGAGCGCCTTTGCGCCGGGGCTCGCCTTGGCCATCTGCCGGGAAGCCTCCTTCGCCCTTGCTCCGATACGGGACATTTCGTGCGCCAACGTCATGACAGCTCCTGAAAAAAGGTGGAATACGCACGGTAGTCTATATCATGAAGCGCGCAGTTGACAAGGCCCTGTTTTTTCCCGGCGCCGGAAAACGCGCACGGGCTTTTTCTTTGACAGAATACGGCGTCTTGCCATAGAAAAAAGGTTCTTTCTTCCGCCGTGCGCGGGAAAGAAAAAAAGACGTTCTTTTGTAAGGAGTGCTTCATGATGCAACGTCCTGCGTCGTCCGAGCAAGCAAACCCCACGCTGCTGGGGGATCTCAGGGCCGAGGTCAGCGCCGAGAGCGCGCCTCTGCTTCAGTTCATTGTCACCAACAGCAAGGCAATTGCCTCTGTTGTCCTGCTTCTGCTGATCGCGCTTGCGGGTACGGGAATCTGGCGCTGGCATGCTTCCTCCAAGGCGGAGGAGGCGCTGGATACGCTGGCGAAAACAACGCTGACCACCTCCGGTGCGGAACGGGTGGCGGCGCTGGAAGCGCTGGCGGAAAGCAGCCCGGCGGAGTTCCGCTACAGCGTGCTGAGCGCGCTGGCGCGCAGCGCCGCGGAGGCGGGCGATCTGGATCGCGCCGCCGCCGCCTACGGCAAGGCCGCGCAGCTGGAGAAGGGGCAGCCCATGGGCCTTGCCGCCGAACTGGCGCAGGCCGGCGTCCTGCTGCGGGCCGGCAAGGGCGAGGAAGCTCTGAAACTGCTGCAGTCGCTGGAAAGCGGCATGTCCGAGGAATCCCGCCTCGAACTGCTGCCGCTTGTGGCCGATGCCGCGGAAATGGCCGGCAAGAAGGATGTGGCGGCCGACGCCTACGGCCGTCTCGGCAAGGCCTATCCCGGCGAAGACGGCAGCTTCTACCGGGCCCGCGCCGCCGAACTCGGCAAGAAATAGTTTTTTTCCGTAACGCGCCCGGCTTCGGCCGCGCGCGTTCTTTTTTATCTGTTCAGGGCGCGTTGAAGCCGCGCCCTGTGGAGGAATCAGACCCATGAGCATGCATCCCCTGTTGACGGGCGGGCGCGGAGAGCGCCATCTTTTGCTGACCAATGAAGCCATTGTGCGCGGCGCGCTGGAAGCGGGCGTCTCGCTCGTTTCCTGCTATCCGGGAACGCCGTCTTCCGAAGTGCCGGACACGTTCCGCAAGCTGGGGAGCGACCGGTATGTGCTGGAATATTCCGTCAACGAGAAGGTTGCCTTCGAGGTCGCCGCCGGAGCCGCTCTTGCGGGGGGCATGGCGCTGGTGACCATGAAGCACGTGGGGCTGAATGTCGCGGCCGATCCTCTGTTCACCGCGGCCTATTCCGGCCTGCCCGGGGGGCTGGTGCTGCTGAGCGCCGACGACCCCGGCTGTCATGCCAGCCAGAACGAGCAGGACAACCGCCATTATGCCCGCGCCGCCTCGCTGCCCTGCTTTGAGCCCGCTTCGGCTGCGGAAGCCCGGGAAATGACGCGGGAGGCCTTCCGCATGGCGCGGGAGCTGCAGCAGCCCGTTATGCTGCGCACGACGACGCGCGTTAATCACATGCGCGGCCCCGTGGAATTCGGCGATCTGCCTGCGGAACGTTCGCAGGTTCCCTTTGAGCGTAATCCCGGCCGTTTCGTGGCCGTGCCCGCCACGGCGCGCGTCCGCCATCGCGCGCTGGTGACGGCCATGAAGAAGGCCCGCGAATTTGCCGAGAACAGCCGTTTCAATACGGAATACGGCGATGCCGGCGTGCGTACCGGCATCATCGTCAGCGGCGTGTCGCGCAATTATCTGGCCGACGCGCTGGCGACGGGCGGCTGGGGCGGCCGCGTGCGCGTGCTGGAACTGGGCATGACCTGGCCCCTGCCCGAGAAAAAACTGCTGACCTTCCTCTCGTCCTGCGACCGGGTGCTGGTGCTGGAAGAGGGCGATCCTCTGCTGGAATCCGGCGTCCGGGAACTGGCGCAGCGTCATCATTGCGCCGTCCGGGTGGAAGGCAAGGACGATTTGCTGACCGTGCAGGGCGAATACTCCACCACGCTGCTGCTGCGGCGTCTCGCCCAGTATCTTGACTGTCCGTGCCCGGCGCTGACCTCGGCGGCTCCGGCGGCGGAAGGGCTGCCCAACAGGCCGCCGAACCTCTGCGCCGGCTGTTCGCATCGCGCCGTCTACTATGCCGTGCGGCAGGTCTTCGGCGACGACGCCTATTATTCCAATGATATCGGCTGCTACACGCTGGGGGTGCTGCCTCCGCTGCGCGCGGCGGACTTCCTCGTCTGCATGGGCTCGTCCATTTCCACCGGCAGCGGCTTTGCCCGCGTTTCCGGCAAGCCCGTGGTGGCCTTCATCGGCGATTCGACCTTTTTCCATTCCGGCATGACCGGTCTGGCCAACGCCCTTTTCAACCGGCATGATCTGCTGGTCGTCATTCTGGACAACGGCACAACGGCCATGACCGGGCATCAGCCCAATCCCGGCATGGCGCAGGAAGTGCTGGGAGAGACGTCGCTGCATCTTGATATTGAGGCCGTCGTGCGCGGCCTGGGCGTGACGCAGTTTGCCCGGGTGAAGGCCTTCAACCTGAAGGGCGTCATGGCGGCGCTGGAAGAACTGAAGGACAAGAAGGGCGTGCGCGTCCTTCTGGCCGAGGAACCCTGCGCCCTGTACGCGCGCCGTCAGTTCAAAAAGGGCACGACGCAGGTGGCCGAGGTGCGGGAGCAGGGCGAGGACGCGCAGCGCTGCCTTGATACGCTGGCCTGTCCCGCCTTCTACCGTGACGGCGAAAACATCGCCGTGGACGAAAACCTGTGTTCCGGCTGCATGGTATGCCTGCAGGTGGCCCCCAAGGCTTTCAAGGCCCGCAAGCGCGGCTAGATTTGTGCGCAGAGAGGTACGATCAATGAGCGAAACGACGCAAAAACGTATGCGTATTTATTTCACGGGTGTGGGCGGTCAGGGAACCCTGACGGCGACAACGCTTCTTTCGCGGGCTGCGCTGGATGCCGGGCTGGATCTGGTGGCCGGCGAGGTGCACGGCATGGCGCAGCGGGGCGGCGTGGTTGAGTCCGTCCTGCTGCTGGGCGGCTGGCGTTCGCCCAAGCTCGATCCGGGGGAGGCCGACATCATTCTGGGCTTTGAGCCGCTGGAAACTCTGCGCGGTCTGCCTTACCTGCGCCCGGGCGGGGCCGTCTTTTCCAGCAGCGACCCTCTGCCTCCGGTGAGCGTGTCGCTGGGCAACGCTCCGTATCCCGATCTGGCGGAGATTGAGAGCAGAGTGCGCGCCGCGGCGGGCGTCTGCCGCTTCCTGCCCTGCCGGGAACTGGGCATGCAGGCCGGTTCCGTGCAGAGCGGCAATACGGTGCTGCTGGCCGCCGCCTGCGCTTCGGGCCTGCTGCCGTTCGGGACGGACGTGCTGGAAGCCGCCATTAAAAAATATCTGCCCGCAAAGCTTCAGGACGTGAATCTGAAGGCTCTGTCTCTCGGCGCCGCGGCCGTTGCCGGGTAGCCTGATCCGGCAGGGAAGACTTCCGGGACGCATGCCCCCCGGGTCGGGAAAAGCCGACCCGGGGGGCTTTTTCTTTTTCCAGAAATCGTCTATATAAACGGTTTCTGTCCCCTTTACTTTCAGCATGGGAGATGCGCATGAACAAATGGGCCCGCAGCCTCGCCGTGGCGGCGATGGCACTGCTCCTTCCGGCTTATGCCCAGAGCGCCGACATCAAGCTCGGCCTGATGTGCCCGCTTACGGGCAAATGGGCGTCGGAAGGGCAGGATATGAAGAATATCGTGGAACTGCTCGTGGAAAAAGCCAATGCCTCCGGCGGCATCAACGGCAACAAGATCGAGCTGGTCGTCGAGGACGACGCCGGCGATCCGCGCACTGCCGCGCTGGCTGCCCAGAAGCTGGCCTCCGCTGAAGTTGTGGCCGTCATCGGCACCTACGGTTCGGCCGTGACCGAAGCCAGCCAGAATATTCTGGATGAATCGGGCATCGTGCAGATCGGCACCGGTTCCACCAGCGTGCGTCTGACGGAAAAGGGCCTGCCCCTGTTCTTCCGCACCTGCCCCCGCGACGACGCGCAGGGCAAGGCCGCCGCCGAGGTCATCCGCAAGGGCGGTTTCAAGCGCGTGGCCCTGCTGCATGACAACTCCTCCTATTCCAAGGGGCTTGCCGAAGAATCCCGCGAGCTGCTGGAAAAGGCGGGCGTGCAGATTGTGTATTACGACGCCCTGACCCCCGGGGAGCAGGACTATACGGCCATTCTGACCAAGCTCAAGTCCGCTTCCCCTGATCTGCTGTTCTTCACCGGTTACTATCCTGAAACCGGCATGCTGCTGCGTCAGAAAAAGGAAATGGGCTGGACCGTTCCCATGATGGGCGGCGACGCCGCCAACCATCAGGACCTCGTGAAGATCGCGGGCAAGGATGCCGCCGCCGGGTATTTCTTCATCAGCCCGCCGCTGCCTCAGGACATCGACACTCCCGAAGCCCAGCAGTTCCTGAAGGACTTCAAGGCGAAGTTCCAGGCTTTGCCCGTGTCCGTGTGGGCCGTTGTGGCCGGCGATGCCTGCAAGGCGCTGGAAGCGGCCTTTGCCGCCGGCAAGGTCGAGTCCGAAGATATTGCCGAATGGCTCAAGCAGCAGAAGAACCTGCCCGGTCTGACGGGTTCCCTCGGCTTTGACGCCAAGGGCGATCGCGTGGGCGAGTTCTACCGCACCTACAAAGTGGACGGCAACGGCACGTTCGTTTTGCAGCCCCGCTAGTTTCCGTATATCATGCGAAGCCGGGCGGCGAGAGCCGCCCGGCTTCGCCGCGTCTTCTCCTCACGGACGGCTCTTTCAGATGATGGCGTAATGCCGCAACGCGCGTTCCGGGCCTGTTCCCGGAACAGCGACAGCGCCCCGGGCGCTCCATCGGATACTCTATGGAACAGTTTTTTCAGCAACTGCTTAACGGACTTGCCGTCGGCGGCATTTATGCGCTGGTGGCATTGGGCTACACCATGGTTTACGGTGTGCTCAAGCTCATCAACTTTGCGCACGGCGATCTTTTCACCATCGGCGCCTATCTGGGACTGACCCTGCTGGTGAGCGGCGGTCTGGCGGGCAGCCTGCCGCCGGTGCTGGCCGTTCTTCTGGTCTTCTTCATGGTCGGTCTGCTGGTGGCGCTCATCGGCTGCGCGCTGGAGCGCGTCGCCTACCGCCCCCTGCGCAAGGCCGGGCGTCTTTCCGCTGTCGTGTCCGCCCTGGGGGCCTCCATCTTTTTTCAGAATGCCGTCATGCTGGTGTATGGTGCGCGTCCCTATGTCTATCCCAACAGTCTGCGCCCTGATTTTACCATCGAGCTTTTCGGCTACGCCCTGCCCGGCATGCGCGTCATGGTCATTGCGGCGACGGTGGCCCTGATGCTTGCGCTCTGGGCTTTCATCCAGAAGACCCGCATGGGCGCGGCCGTGCGCGCCGTGGCCATTGATCAGAGCGCGGCCCGCCTCATGGGCATCAATGTCAACCGCATCATCTCGCTGGTTTTTCTTATCGGCCCCGGGCTCGGCGGTATGGCCGGGCTGCTGGTGGGCATGTATTACGGCAAGATTGACTTCACCATGGGCTGGACCTACGGCTTGAAGGCCTTTACCGCCGCCATCCTCGGCGGCATCGGCAATATCCCCGGCGCCATGCTGGGCGGTCTGCTGCTCGGCGTTGTGGAGGCGCTGGCCGCCAGCTATGTGGCCTTTGCCTGGAAGGACGCGGTGGCGTTCTGCGTGCTGATTCTGATTCTCATCATCCGCCCCACGGGTATCCTCGGCGAAAGGACGGCCGACAAACTATGAGTGCTCTTTCCCTGTCTGGTCGTCGCGATTCCCTTACGGCCTGTCTGCTGCGCGGTCGCGGCCTCGGCGGTCTGCTCCTGCTGGCGGTGGTCGTCGCGCTGCCCTTTTTCTGCAATGCCTACTGGCTGGACGTGTGCGTCAGCATCGGTCTGTACGCCCTGCTGGCTCTGTCGCTGAATCTTATTCTGGGGCAGGCGGGCATCTTCCACATGGGGCACGCCGCCTTCTTCGGTGTGGGGGCCTACACCACGGCCATTCTCAATACCATGTTTCACATCCCCGTGCTCTGGCTCATGCCCGTGGCCGGGGCCGTGGCCGCGCTTTTCGCCCTTATTGTGGCGCGTCCCATCATCCACCTGCGCGGCGACTATCTGCTCATCGTGACCATCGGCATTGTGGAAATCGTCCGTATCGCCCTGCTCAACGACGTGGGCGGCATCACCGGCGGTTCCAACGGTATTTTCGGCATCAGCCGCCCCCAGCTCTTCGGCTTCCGCATTTACAAGAGCCTGCATTTCTACTGGCTCGTGTGGGGCATGGTCGGCCTGACGCTGCTGCTGTTCTACGGTCTGTGGCATTCCCGCGTGGGCCGCGCGCTCAACTACATCAAGGCGGACGACGTGGCCGCCGAGGGCTGCGGCATCAATGTGTCCTTCTACAAGCTGACGGCCTTTGTGCTGGGCGCATTCTGGGCCGGTATGGCCGGGACCATCTATGCCGCCAAGATGTCCACCATTGCGCCGGAATCCTTCAACTTCATGGAATCCGTCATCATCTTTGCGGTGGTGATTCTGTCCGGCGGCAGTCAGCTGGGCGTGCTGATCAGCGCCTTTCTCTTCATCGGCCTGCCCGAGCTGCTGCGCGAATTTTCCGACGCGCGCATGCTGATTTTCGGGCTTGCCATGATGCTGATGATGATCTGGCGTCCGCAGGGGCTGTTCCCCTGTCTGCCGCGTCGTTACGGCCGCCTGCGCGCTCTGACTGGGGCCGCGGATACCGCCAAGGAGCATCACGCATGAGCCTTCTTGAACTGACGGATGTAACCAAGATTTTCGGCGGCCTGATTGCGGTCAACGAAGTGTCCTTTTCCGTGGAGCCGCAGAGCGTTGTGGGCCTGATCGGCCCCAACGGCGCGGGCAAGACCACGGTGTTCAACTGCATTACCGGTAACTACCGCCCCGAGCGCGGCTCCATCGTCTTTGACGGCAAGGACGTCACCGGCGTTGCGCCGCACCGGCTGGTGGAGCGGGGCATTGCCCGCACCTTTCAGAGCATCCGGCTGTTTTCCACGCTCTCGGCGCTGGAAAATACGCTGGCCGGGCGGCACTGCCGTCTGCGTTCCGGCTGGTTGGCGTCCATGCTGCACACGCCGTCGCAGCGGCGCGAAGAGCGCGAGGCCGTCCGCCGCTGCATGCAGGAACTGGAATTTGTCGGACTTGCCGAACATGCCGAAGAAAAGGCGGGCAGCCTGTCCTACGGCAATCAGCGTCTGCTTGAAATTGCGCGGGCGCTGGCGTCCGATCCGCGTCTGCTGATTCTGGATGAACCCGCGGGCGGCATGAACGATCAGGAAACCGTGGCGCTGGTGGACACCATTACCGCCATCCGCAACCGCGGCATCACCGTGCTGCTCATCGAGCACGACATGCGTCTGGTCATGCGTATTTGCGAAAAGCTGGTTGTGCTGGAAAACGGCTGCCTTATCGCCCAGGGCGAGCCGGAAGCCGTGCGCAGTCATCCCGCGGTTATCGAAGCCTATCTGGGCGCGGAAGACGAGGCCTGGTAAATGTCGCTGCTGACCCTTTCCGATATTCGTGTGCGTTACGGCAGCGTAGAGGTGCTGCACGGCATCAACCTGCGCGTGGAAGAAGGCGAAATCGTCACCATCCTCGGGGCCAACGGCGCGGGCAAGAGCACCACGCTCCTGACCATCAGCGGGCTGGTGCGCCCCAGTTCCGGGGAAATCACCTTTGACGGCAAGGCGCTGCTCAAGATTCCCAGTCACGAGGTCGTGAATCTCGGCATCGCCCAGTCCCCCGAAGGACGGCGGGTGTTCGGCCCCATGACGGTGCTTGAAAATCTGCGTCTGGGAGCCTTCAGCGTCCGGGATGAACAGACCACGGCCCGCACGCTGGAATGGATTTTCGAGCTGTTTCCGCGCCTGTATGAGCGCCGTCAGCAGCTGGCGGGCACGCTTTCCGGCGGCGAACAGCAGATGCTGGCCATCGGGCGCGCCCTTATGGCGCAGCCGCGCCTGCTGCTGCTGGACGAGCCTTCGCTCGGCCTTGCGCCCCTGCTGGTGCGCTCCATTTTTGAAACCGTGCGCAGCATCAACGAACGCGGCGTGACGGTGCTGATTGTGGAACAGAACGCTCGCGCCGCCCTCAAGCTGGCTACGCGGGGCTACGTTCTGGAAGTGGGCAATATGGTCAAGGAGGGCAGGGCCGAGGAGCTGCTCGCCGATCCCTCTGTGCGGGAGGCCTATCTCGGGGGCTAAGGGCTGTTAACACATGCGCAGCGTTTCAAACTGAAAACGTTTCAGGAGCTGCTCTCCCGGAGAGTAGTCTCTATTTCATATGGTCAGAGGGAAGGAGGGTATCCTTATCTCTGCCACAGATGCCCGCGGCTTTGCGTTGCCTCGGGCACGGCCTGCGGCCGCCCTTTGTTCGCCCGGTGCGAGAGGGCGGCTTTTCCAAAGATAAGCTCCCCCCTCTTTAGTTCGGTTTAGAGGATGTTCAGCACGCTTTTTGTTATTTTGCAAAATAGATGCCTTCGTGGCATATAGAGATAAATTTTGTGGGGTGTCTGCGAGCAGGGATGGAGAAAAATTTTCGTCCCCCGCAAACGCATGTGAAGAATTGAACGTTTTAGAGCGTTTCACCTTTGAAAAAGTTGAAACGCACTGAAAATGCTCTAGAGGAGGCCCGGCACGCTTTTTGTTATTTGGCAAAATAGATGCCTTTGTGGTATAGAGAGATATTTTTTGTCATGCGCAGACGAGTGCGGAGATGGAGATACGTCTTTTGTACCTCGTAAACACATGTGAAGAATTGAACGTCTTACCTTTGAATCTGACGGAGGAATAAACACCGGGAGCAAGAGGAGTCCTTTCCGTAAGCGGGTGCGGAACGGATTTCATGGCTGAGGGGATTTTCCGAAGCCTGTTGTGATAGTCTTAGAGCGTTTCACCTTTGAAAAAGGCGCAACGCGAGGCGGCGGTAGTGCCGCCCGGTCCGAGGTGAGCGGAAAGGCCGCATTTTCTGAGAAGCGACAGAACGCATGGTTTGAAACGCACGGCGGTTCAAACTGAAAATGCTTTCGTATTACGGTAATGTTTATGACAGGCCTGTTATCCCGGCCTGTCCTGTTGTTCAGAAAAAAGCAAAGCACGTTATATGCCGGACATCATCTAAGTGCATGCAGGAGGGGCATCCTGATGTCTACCATAAACAAGATGAATTCCAAGCTGTTAGTAAAGTTCTGGGGCGTATTTTTATATTCATCGCTTGTTGTTGCTGCTTTTATCGGTATATTTTTTAAATTTGAATATGATGAAAAACACAGACTGGCGCAGTTCTACGGGTATATTTTCTCGGAAGAGATTTCAAATCAGTTCTATGAACTGGCCAGAGATGTGATGCCTCTCTATACGCTTATTTCCATTAATAAGGATGAAGCCGGTTCTTTCTATTCAACGGCACAGAAAATATTAATATCACGCCCTGAAATAATTGCCCTGAATCTTGCAAAAAACGGGATAGTTTCCCATGTTTTTCCCTATGAAGAAAATAAAAAGGCGATAGGCCATAATCTTCTGGAGGATGAAGCAAGAAAAGTAGAAGCGTTGCGTGCAAAAGACACGCAGAAGATAACGGTTTCCGGTCCTTTTCATCTTCGTCAGGGCGGCGTCGGTCTGGCGTTCCGGCAACCGATTTATCTTTATCCCAACGATAAGGAAGAAGTTTTCTGGGGCTTTGCCATAGCTATTTACCGCTTTCCTGAAATCATCAAGAAAGGCGTCAATTTTACTATCTTATCCAATGCGGGATTCAACTGGGAACTCTGGCGCAAAGACCCTGCAAGCGGAAAGAGACTTTCCCTGCTGTCGTCGGGAACGCTTGATAAGGATTTCAGAAGGTTCCAGATCAATCTGCAAAATGCCACATGGTGGATTGATATTGCGCCCGCCAATGGTTTCATCAATTACAGAAAGCTTTTTGTTGTCGTTGCGGCTTCTCTGGTATTCTGCCTGCTGCTGTCCTTTATATTTACCTATTTCAGCAGCATCGTGAACAGGTATAACAACATCAAGTCAAAAATACATATTGACGATCTTACAGGTCTTTATAATAAAAAATATTTCTGGGAAAAAATCGAACCTGCTCTTGAAAAGCACTTCGCCTATTCCTATGCGGCGGATGATCCGCAGCTTTTTATCTGCGTCATGGATATCAACAAGTTCAAGAGCATCAACGATACCTACGGGCATGTGGTAGGCGATAAAATATTAATCGAGTTTGCGGAGCGATTGAATAAGGAGCTCACCGCCAATGAATTTGCCTCCCGCTTTGGCGGGGATGAGTTTGTTGCCGTGTTTTATTGCCGCGGGCAGAACGGTCAGGGCCTGCCTGAGCGTATCCAGCACATTAAGAGGCATCTTGAAGGCCTGTACTATGTCAACGGCAGCAAGCTGGATGTGTCTGTGAGCCTCGGGGCCCTGTCGCCGCAGAAGCATATGCTCGCTGAAAAGCCGCCGAGCCTCAGCATGGGTGAGTTCTTCCTGGAACAGGTTGATAAGATTATGTATTCAGAAAAATACAGCTTTCATGAGAAAGACGGCGCGCGTTAGCATACGACGCGCGGCATGGAGAGTGGGCGCGTTGTCTTGAGGGGGAAGGAATCCCTTTGCTCTGCTGTCGATGTCCGTAAGGTTGTCGCCTGACGGACACGGTCTTCGGCCGCCCGTCGGGTGTTCCTTTAAATGGATATTTTTTGTACCATATAATGATATTTTATTTTTTATGTTATTGATGGGTAAATATGCCGGGGGAACCAGCATCCGATAATGAATCCTGATTCTAGAGCAATTTCAGTTTGAAAAAGGTAAAACGCCCTGGTCGTAGTAGTGAGCCGATGTCGCTCTGTGCATCGTGGCTGCTGCCCGGAGCGGGCGGCAGGTCGCCTGCCCGGCGCGGGGCATGGGGTGAGAGGGGAAAATCCCCTCTACACCCCCTGCACCCCCGTACTCCCCTTTGTGCGGGAACGCGAAATTTGTCTCTTGAGTTGGGCTGTACCCTGTCCGCCGCGTGTCGCGTGGGGCGTCGGCGCGAACCTTCCCCGGCCTGTGGCCGGGGTGATGTCCGCGCCTGCTGCGGCGCTCCGTCCGCCCTTTGGGCGTCCGGGATCGCCTTC
>DXFI01000232.1 GCA_019114565.1 Candidatus Desulfovibrio intestinigallinarum
GTCCCCAAGGGGATTTGAACCCCTGTCGACGGCGTGAAAGGCCGTTGTCCTGGGCCGGCTAGACGATGGGGACGTTCATGCGGCAAGAGCGTTTCTACGTGTTTTGCCTGTCGCTGTCAACAGAAAAATTATCTTTCGGCAGGCGCTGGGGATCAGGCGTCGATTTCCATATAGGTCGCCGTCTGCGCGCCCTTTTCCGAAACGCTGACGCTGTACACGCGCACGGCCCGCGCCTGCGGATTCGGATGTTCCGCCAGCAGTTGCGCCACCCTGCTCCAGATATGACGCGAAAGATTCTCCGATGACGGATTCATACCGTCAAAGGGCGCAACCTCGTTGAGAATACGGTGATCCAGTTCTTCCAGCGTGGTCTTGAGCGCCTGCTTCAACAGCTTGAAATCCAGCAGAATCTCCGTGTTCGCTTCCAGCCGCTCGCCTTCCACCGTCAGTTCCACGGCAAAGTTGTGCCCGTGCAGGCGTTCGCACTTGCCCTCGTAATGCCGCAGCGCATGCCCTGCGGAAAATTCGTCGCGCACGGTAAGGCGCCAGAGTTTGCGTGCCATCAGCTCATAATCCAGTAAATAATAAAGGCGGAAACAATGACGATCAGAATGGCCAGCACCGTACGGGCATTCTGATCCCATACGATATCGTCGTCGGTATCGCCCTGCTCCAGATTGCCGGTCTGCGCGGGGCTGATGAGACGCACCAGCCAGGACATGAAGGATTCAAACGCGCTCATGGAACTTCCTTGTGTTGCAGCGGCGTCCGGAGAGACGCCCGGCTTCGGAAAACAAAACGCCGATTTCGCGGAAATGCCGTCCGCACTCCGCCTGCGGCGGGGTCAAGGATTCCATCGCCATCGGCCTTCTGTCAAATGTTTTTCTGTTACCACGGGCTACACGGGGTCGCCCTGCTTTTAGAGCATTTTTAGTTTGAAATGCTGAGCATTTCAAACCATACAGCCTGTCGTTTTGCGGAAAAAGCACGTTTTTTCCGCTCACTTCGGGCCGGGCGGCGATGCTGATTCCCCGGCATATTTCCCTATTCATGATATAAAAAATAAAACATCATTGCATGGTACAAAAAAATCCATCTTTACCCGTCAGACACGGTGCGCGGGTTTTGGGGAGGATGGGGGAGTTTGAGGGGGAAGGAACCCTTTTTGCCGCGAGCAAAAGGGGTTCCTTCCCCCTCAAGACAAAACATAATGAGCCCTGAGCCTAGGATGCCCAGGCGGCAATGGCCCGATCCAGATCCGGGCCGGGCGTCACGGTAAAGTTCGCCCCCAGACGGATACGGCACTCGCAATCGTCGAGCAGGACGTTCAGATAGGCTTCCACCGGGCCGGGGTGCGCCTGAATGATGTTGCGCAGGGCCAGCATGTCCTCCCGCCCCAGTCGCCCGGCAGGCACGGAAATGCCGATGGGTCGGTCGCTCTCGCGGCATGCTTCGGCCAGCAGGCGCACGCTCTGCCCGAGCATCTTCACTTCGCGGGGCGCTTCTTCGTCGCCTTCCATATCGTCCCCGCTGTCCTGCTGGGCGTCGATCTTGCCCACCAGACACAACGGCTGTTCGCTTTTAAGCAGCTCCCGCGCTTCGGCATAGGCCCGGGGGAAGAAGGTGACTTCCGCATGCCCCGTCAAATCTTCCACGGCCACAAAGGCCATGCGCTCGCCCTTGGACTTGGTGATGACTTCCTTGATGCCGGTCACCAGCACGGCGCAGGTCAGTTCCGCGCCGGGGAAGCGGTCGCGGGCGTCTTCCAGCGTCGTCATATTGTTGCGCCGGATCTCGCGGCTGAAGGGCTGGAGCGGATGACTGGTCAGGAAAAAGCCGAGAGCCTCCTTTTCCGCCTTGAGCTTGAGGTCCTCGTCCATTTCCGGCATGCCCGCTTCCGGGCAGTCAAAACCAATGCCCGGCTGCGGCGCGGCCTCCACCTGCGGCGCCATCGCCAGCAGCGAAACCTGATTGGACGCCTTGTCCCTGGCGCGTTTCTGCGCACGGGCCACCGTAATATCCAGCGCGGCCAGCAGGGCGGTCCGGCTTGCGCCGAGACAGTCGCAGGCTCCACCCTTGATCAGACTTTCCAGAACACGCTTGGTCACCTTACGCAGGTTCACGCGCGAGCAGAGATCATACAGCGACGCATAGGCCCCGCCGTCGGCGCGCGCGTCGATAATTTCCCGTATGGCTTCGTCACCTACGTTCTTGATGCCGCCCAGCCCGAAGACGACCTTGCCGTCCTTGGCCGAGAAGGAGCGCTGACTGTCGTTGACCGAAGGCTGCACCACGTCGATGTCCATGTCCTTGCAGCATGACACGTACTTGAGCAGCTTTTCCTGATTGCCCATTTCCGACGTCATGAGGGCGGCCATGAATTCGACCTTGTGATGCACTTTCAGATAGGCCGTAAAATAGGACACGAGCGCATAGGCGGCCGAATGCGACTTGTTGAAGCCGTAGGCCGCGAATTTTTCCATCAGGTCGAAGATTTCATCGGCCTTTTCCTGCCCGATGTTGTTCTTTGCGGCCCCTTCGACGAACTTCACGCGCTCCTTGGCCATGGCCTCGGCCTTTTTCTTACCCATGGCGCGCCGCAGCAGGTCTGCGCCGCCCAGCGTGTAGTTGGCGATGATCTGGGCGATCTGCATGACCTGTTCCTGATAGACGATGACGCCGTAGGTATCCCGCAGGCACTCCGTCAGCGAGTCATGCGGATAGACGACCGGAACCTGTCCGTGTTTGCGCTTGATGAATTCATCCACCATGCCCGAACCAAGCGGGCCCGGGCGGTACAGGGCCAGCATGGCGATGATGTCTTCAAAGCACGAGGGCTTGAGCATGCGCAGATACTGCCGCATGCCGGAACTTTCCACCTGAAAGACGCCGTCGGTATCGCCGCGCGAGTACAGATCATAGGTGGCCTGATCGGTCAGCGGCAGATTGTCCAGATCGGGCGCTTCCTGTCCCTGAAGGGTGATGTTGTCCAGCGCGTCCTGAATGAGCGTCATGGTCTTGAGACCCAGAAAGTCGAACTTCACCAGACCGGTCTGCTCGGTCATGGGGCCGTCGAACTGGGTCACAAGTTCGCCGCGCTTGCCCAGATAGAGCGGCAGATACTCCACCATAGGCTTGTCGGAAACCACCAGACCGGCCGCATGCGTGGACGCATGGCGCGACAGACCTTCCAGACGCTGCGCCGTATCCAGCAGATTTTTTACCTGCTTGTCTTCCTTGTACAGGCGTTGCAGCTCCGGTTCTGCCTCCATGGCCTTGGCGATGGTCATTTTCAGATCATCCGGCACCATCTTGGCGATACGGTCCGTTTCCGCAAAGGTCATGCCCAGCGCGCGCCCCACGTCGCGCACGACGCCCTTGGCCTTCATGGTGCCGAAGGTCGTGATCTGGGCCACGCTGTCCTTGCCGTAGGTGTCCACCATATGCTGGATCACCTCGGTGCGCCGCCGTTCGCAAAAGTCCACGTCGATATCGGGGAGGCTGACGCGCTCGATGTTCAGGAAGCGTTCAAACAGCAGATTGTAAGGCAGCGGGTCCAAGTTGGTGATGCGCAGCGCCCAGGCCACGAGACTCCCCGCCGCGGAACCGCGCCCCGGCCCCACGGGAATGCCGTGGTCCTTGGCCCAGTTGATGAATTCCTGCACGATGAGGAAGTATCCCGGAAAGCCCATTTCACAGATGACTTTCAGCTCATACTGCAGACGGTCGCGGTAGGCCTGCGGATCAATTTTGTCGCGATCCGGATGCTTCTCCAGCCGCTTCTCCAGCCCGTCCTCGGCCAGACGACGAAATTCCGATTCCAGCGTGGCGCCCTCGGGCAGCGGATAGACGGGGAAATAGTGATGGCCGAAATCCAGCTCCACATTGCACTGTTCGGCAATGCGCATGGTATTGGCCAGCGCCTCGGGCACGTGCCCGAAATCGCGTTCCATGTCCTCGGCGGACTTGTAATACAGCTGATTGGTGCCGAAACGCATGCGCTTGGGGTCGTCCATGGTGGTCTGCGTCTGAATGCAGAGCAGCACCTCGTGGGCCTCCACGTCATCGGCATTGAGATAGTGGCAGTCGTTGGTCGCCACCAGCGGCAGTTTCAGCTTCTCCGCTATTTCCATCAGACCGTTGTTGGCGCGCACCTGCTCTTCCAGCCCGTTGGACTGCAATTCCAGATAAAAGCGCCCAGGATAGATGGAAGCATATTCTTCCGCCAGCGACAGGGCCTTGTCCATGTCGCCCGCCTCGATGGCACGGGGAATCTCGCCCGCAATGCAGGCGGAAAGACAGATCAGCCCCTCGGCGTGCTCCCGCAGCTGCGCCTTGTCCACGCGCGGCTTGTAATGAAAGCCCTCCAGATAGCCGCGGGTGACAAGCCGGATCAGGTTGTGATAGCCGGTCATGTTCTGGGCAAGCAGAATCAGATGATTCCGCCTGCGCGCCAGCTCGCTTGTTCTGTCCGTATGATCGTGACAGACATAGACCTCGCACCCGAAAATGGGTTTGATGCCCACGGAGGCGCACTGCTTGGCAAAATAGGCGGCCCCGAACATATTGCCGTGATCCGTGATGGCGCTGGCGGGCATACCGAAATCCTTGGCCCGCGCGCACAGGTCCTTGAGGCGAATGGCGCCGTCAAGCAGGCTGTATTCCGTATGGCAATGCAAATGCACAAAATCCGCCATCTTTTCCCTCGCAAAAAATGAAAGGCTAGAGCGTTTCAACTTTGAAAAAGGTGAAACGCAAGGCGGCGGCACAGCGCCGCCCGGCCCAAAGTAAGCGGAAAAACAGCGATTTTTCCGCGAAACGACAGGCCGTATGGTTTAAAATGCGAAGCATTTCAAACTGAAAATGCTCTATGTTGCCGCGCTCCGAAACGCACGCGCACGACGAGACGACCGTGCTCCGATCCAGTATCGCCACATATCACAGAGATCGACGACGCTCAAGGTCGGAACGCTTGCCTTGGCGGGCCGCTGACGATACATCTTGAAGATGAACGCCACCTTGCCAGATATTCGCCCTCACGAGGAATGGTTCCGCGCTTATGTGGCGGCGGAACGCGCCAGAGAACAGGAAAACCCCGCGCCCCTGGATCTGAAGGAGCAGCACACGGCCGGCGTGCTGCGCCATGCCCGGGCCATTGTCGCGGAAGAGGCTTTTTCCCCCGCGGAAGCCCGCGCCGCCCTGCTGGCCGCTCTCTATCACGACGTGGCCCGCTTCGAGCAGTACCGTCTCTTCCGCACCTTCCGCGATCCCCTGTCCCGCAATCACGGGCAATGGGGCGTGTGCATTCTCAAACAGGAAGCGCGCCTTACAGAAGAAACGCCCGAGATACGCCGCCTGACGCTGACGGCCGTGGGGCTGCACAACCGTTACGCCCTGCCCGCGCGGCTGCCGGAGGCATTCCTGCGCGTGACCTGCGTTGTGCGCGATGCCGACAAGCTGGATATCCTGCGCGTCATGGATGACAACCTGCATCATCCCGATGCGGCGACGCGCACGGCTGTTCTCAGTCTGCCGGATACGCCGGGGCTGTATTCACCCCGCGTTCTGGAAGACGCGCTTGCCAATCGCGTGGCGGCCTATGCCGATTTGAGCAGCGTCAATGACTTTCGCGTGCTGCTGGGAACCTGGCTTAATGATCTGCATTTTGCGACCAGCCGGCGCATATTCCTGCAGGAAGGTCACGCCCGGCATCTGGTCGAAGAACTCCCCCGGGATGACGCCTGCGGCGCAGTGCGGGAACATCTCCTCAACCGCCTTAACAGCCCATGCTGACGCCCTTTCTTGCCGCATCCCGTCTGCGTGAGCGCGTGCCGTGGCCCGTGTCCGCGCAGCAGGGCCCGATCAATCCCCCGCCGGCGGAGCTGGAAGCCGCGGAGCCTGCCTCCCTGCCCGCCGTGCGCCTGTCCTATATTCTTTCCACCCTGCCGCCCGACGAAGGGCTCGTCCTGATGCGGGCCGCCGCCCGCGCCGCGCAGGAGCTCTGGGTGGCAGACTTCGTGCTGCCGGAGCGCAATCTCTGTCTGCCTGCCTGCTGGGCCGTGCGCCTTCTGCCGGGCCTCTCCCCCCTGCTGCCTCTGGGACCGTGGCGCGCCTCCGCCGCCGCGGCAACCAGCTTTTTCCGAAACGGCGCTCTTTTCGGGCTGGCGCGCCGGGCTGGACTCCATACCTGCACGGAACTCCCCCTCTGCGGCATGGCTGCCAGTCTGGTGCATTTTCGCCCTCCGGCGGCTCCGCCGTCACCCGTGCCGCCGGTCGCAACCATTAATCCGCATATCAAGCAGGCCCTGCGTCAGGAGTTGCGGGCCCTGCGCCGCGCGCTGAGTCCCGAGAACCGGGCCCGGGCCGCGGAACGCGCCCAGAAGCGCATCCTTGCCCTGCCCGTCTGGCAGCAGGCCCGGTCCGTGGCGCTCTACATGGCCCTGAAAGAAGAAGTCGATACGTCCCTGTTGCTGCATCTGGCCTGGGACTCGGGCAAAGACGTTTTTCTGCCCCGCGTCCGCCCCGACGAGCCCGGCCGCATGGACTTCGTGCGCTGTGCCGGCCCCGAAGATCTCGCTCCCGGAGCCTTCGGTCTGCTGGAACCGCTGCCGACGCTGCCCGGCCTTCCTGCGGCCGATCCGCAATTTACGCCGACGCTCATGGTGCTTCCCGGCGTGGGCTTTGACCGTTCCGGCTATCGCCTCGGCTTCGGCGGCGGCTACTATGATCGCTTTCTGGCGCATGCGCCGTCCTCGCTGCTGCGGCTGGCCCTCTGCTACCAGTGCCAGCTTCTGTCGCATCTGCCCGTCGCTCCCTGGGATCAGCGCGTCAACTGCATCTGCACCGACAAGGAGACTCTATGGCTCTGACCTTTCTGCCCTTTCTGTTTCCGGGCGTGCCGCATGTGCGCTGCGCCTTCCAGTGCCGCGGCCTGACGCCTCCTCCGGCGGTCTCTGCGCCTGACGCGGACTATGCGGGCGGCAATCTGTCGCTGGATGTGAACGACGCTCCCGAAAGCGTCCGCGCCCGCCGCCGCGCCCTTGCCGCAACGCTCGGGGTGGACGACTGGGTGGAACTCCGGCAGGTGCACGGCGACGCCCTGCTCTTCGAGCCGGACCCCGCGGACCCGGAGCAGCCCTCGACGCTGGAGGCCGACGGCGCGGCCACCAGCCGCCCCCGCCGGGCGCTCATGATCAAGACCGCAGACTGCCAGCCGATCCTGCTTGCCGATGCTTCGGGACGCCATGTTGCGGCTCTGCATGCCGGATGGCGCGGCAATCGCTGCAACTTTCCCGGCTCCGGCGTAGACAGGTTCTGCGCCCGTTACGGAATTTCTCCCCGCGACGTGTTCGCCGTGCGCGGCCCCAGCCTCGGGCCCACGCTTGCGGAATTCGTCAACTTTGACCGGGAATGGTCGGAGGATTTCCGCCCCTGGTTCGACGAACAGACCCGCTGCATGGATCTCTGGAGCCTGACGCGCCATCAGCTCCGGCAGGCCGGTCTGCCCGCAAGCCATATCTACGGGCTGGATATCTGCACCTTTGCCAATCCCGCCTTCTACTCCTATCGCCGTAACCATGCCTGCGGCCGGCAGGCCTCCCTCATCTGGATGACGACTCCGGCGCAGGCTGGCGTCTAACACGAATTCGTTCTTCTGGGGGGAAGGAAACCCCCTTGGCTAGCGCGCAAGGGGTGTTTCCTTCCCCCCAGGCCCCCCTTCCTTCCCCCAACGCGCTTTTTCTTGCTTCGGGCCGGGCGACGCTGTGCCGCCACCTCGCGCTTTCCCCGTTTACATGGCCCCTGCGCCGCGCCACAAAAAAATTCTCTTCCTCCCGGCGGCTCCGCCCTCCCCTGCGCGCATTGACAAGGGGGAGGGCTTGGCGGCAACATGAAAGAGACATGCCAAAAAGAACGGTACACCCGTTTCTTCTGGCACAGCCTCTTGCGACAAGGGAAAAACAACTATCCGGCAGGGCAAAGCATGATCCGCATACAGGAAATTCTCGACAAGGTAGCGGCCCATAATCAGGAAGCCAATCTGGAGCTGATTCAGCGTGCCTATGTGTTCGCGGCGTCGGCGCATGCGGGACAGACACGCCTTTCCGGCGAACCCTACCTGTCGCACCCGCTGGCCGTGGCCTACACGCTGGCGGAAATGGGCTTTGACGAACCCACGGTGGCGGCAGGCCTGCTGCACGATACGGTGGAAGACACCGGCACCACCATCGAGGACATCGACGAGCAGTTCGGCGAAGAAGTGGCCGATATTGTGGACGGGGTCACGAAAATCAGCATGATCCCGTTCGAGAACAAGGAAGAGGCGCAGGCGGAAAATATCCGCAAGATGATTCTTGCCATGAGCCACGACATGCGGGTGCTCATGGTCAAACTGGCCGACCGCCTGCACAACATGCGCACGCTTGACTTCCAGAAAGCCCACAAGCAGCGTCGCATTGCGCAGGAAACCATGGATATCTACGCGCCGCTGGCCAACCGCCTCGGCCTGTATATCATGAAGCGCAACCTTGAAGACCTCAGCTTCAAGTACCTGCGGCCGGATATCTACAATCAGATCGACCTCTGGCTGGACAAGCATCAGGTGGTGGAAAAGCAGATCATCGAGAAGGTCGTAAACCTGCTCAAGGATCTGCTGGCCTCCAATGATCTGCACGGCGAAATTTACGGACGCATCAAGCACAAGTACAGCATCTACAAGAAGATGCAGTCCCAGTCGCTGACGCTGGACGAGATGCACGACATCATGGCCTTCCGAGTCATCGTGCAGGATATCAAGGACTGTTATGCCGTTCTCGGCCTTGTGCACTCGCAATGGAAGCCGGTGCACGGGCGCTTCAAGGATTATATTTCCATGCCCAAGGCCAACGGCTACCAGAGTCTGCACACGACAGTCATCGGGCCGGAAGGCGAACGCATTGAAATCCAGATCCGTACGGAAGAAATGCACCGGCAGGCCGAACACGGCATTGCCGCCCACTGGCTCTATAAGGAAAAGGGCCGCGTGCACACGCGGGATCTGGAGCAGTTCTCCTGGCTGCGCGAAATTTTCGAGCGCCAGCGCGAAGAGGCCGACTCCCGCGAATTCATGCACGCGCTCAAGCTGGATTTGTTCAAGGACGAAGTCTACGTCTACACCCCGGCGGGCGACGTGAAGGAACTGCCCGAAGGCGCAACGCCGCTGGACTTCGCCTACATGATCCACACCAAGGTGGGACAGCACTGCTCGGGCGCCAAGATTAACGGCCGCCTCATGCCGCTGGGAACGCCCCTGAAAAACGGCGATACGGTGGAAATCATCACCGACAACGCCCGCTCGCCCAACCGCGACTGGCTCAAGCTGGTCAAGACGGCCCGCGCGCGCAACCGCATCCAGCACTATCTGCGCACGGAAGAACGCGCCCGCGCGCTGGTTCTGGGCCGCGACATGCTGGAAAAGGAAGGCCGCAAGGTCAGCCTGAACGTGGCCCGCGCCCTCAAGGAAGGACAGCTGGCCCTTGTGGCCGGGGAACTGAACTTCGAGAACGTGGACGAGCTGATCGCCGCCGTGGGCTATGCCCATATTACCCCCCGGCGCGTGCTCAACCGCCTCTACGCCGTGCTGCATCCCGAAGATCCTTCGCTGGCGGCGGCCATCACCCAGGGCAAGGAGAAGGAAAAGGAAACGCCCCGCGACGGCAAGGAAGAAGCGCCCCGCAAGGCTGCCGACGGCATCAGTCTTTCCGACGGCGTGGACGGCGTGCTCATGCGCTTTGCCAAGTGCTGCAACCCTGTTCCCGGCGATCCGGTCATCGGCTACATCAGCCGCGGCATGGGTATTACCGTGCATCGCGCGGACTGTCCCAACGTGGCCAATATGGAGCCGGAGCGTCTGATCTCCGTTCACTGGGACGGGCAGGAAGAAAAGCCCTACGACGCCGCCGTCTTCATCATTGCCGAAAACCAGCCCGGCGTTCTGGCGCAGGTGGCCGCGGAACTGGCCCAGCAGCAAATCAATATCAACGAAATCACCAGCAAGAGCCTTGTGGACGGGCGCACGGAACTGCACCTTACCATTCAGGTGCGCAACGCCTCGCAGCTCTATGCCACCATCGAGCTCATCCGTAAGCTGCCGCATATTCTGGAAGTCGTCCGCGATACGGACGAATAACAAAACGGCCGGACTTTGTCCGTACAGCGCCGGAGCAGCCCCGCAAGGCCGCTCCGGCGTTCTTCTTTAGAGCAAGCTCTACTTGAGGGGGAAGGACCCCCTTTGCTCTGCTGTCGATGTCCGTAAGGCTCCTGCGTCGCCTAACGGACACGGCCTTCGGCCGCCCGTTGGGTCGCTGCTCGCGGCAAAAAGGGGTTTCTTCCCCCTCAAACTCCCCCATCTTCCCCAAAACCCGC
>DXFI01000233.1 GCA_019114565.1 Candidatus Desulfovibrio intestinigallinarum
GTACAAAATAGTTTATTTCGCATGATATGAGAGCGTTTCAACTTTGAAAAAGGTGAAACGCTTCAGGAGGAGGGGAAATTCTCCGTTTCTCAGTGCCAAAAGACAGCCAGGGGCATCCGGTGTATGCCGGATGCCCCTGGCTGTCTTCTTACGTTTGGAGATGCGATTGCTCGCGGAGTCAATGCTCCTGAATAAAGCGCGCTGGGGAAGGGAAGGGGGCTTGGGGGAAGGGAAACACCTCTCGCGCCAGCAGCGACCGAAGGCGGCCGCAGGCCGTGCCCGTTGCGACGCAGGAAGCTACGGGCATCGACAGCAGAGATGAGGGGTTTCCCTTCCCCCAAAACAATTCGTCGCCTACTTATGCCCGTCCGGTACGAGGCGGCGGACGATCTCCTGTCCGGCGCGACGGCCCGCGCCCATGGCGAGGATGACGGTCGCGGCGCCGGTGACGATATCGCCCCCGGCGAAGACGTTGGGCATGGAGGTTTCTCCGGTTTCCTCATTGACCTTGATGTAGCCGCGTTCGGTCAGTTCCAGCCCCTTGGTGGCTTCCAGCAGAATGGGGTTGGAGCGGGTGCCGAGGGCGACGATGGCAAGATCGGTGGCAAGCTCGTAGGTCTGGCCTTCCACAGGGACGGGACGGCGGCGGCCCGAGGCGTCGGGTTCGCCCAGCTCCATCTTCTGGAGCGTGACGGACTGAAGGCGCATTTCCGCATCCCCGTTGAAATGCAGGGGGGCGGCGAGCATCTCGAACTTGACGCCTTCTTCCTCGGCGTGTTCGATTTCTTCACGGCGGGCGGGCATTTCAGCCTTGGTACGGCGGTAGACGATATGCACGCTTTCCGCGCCCATGCGCAGAGCGGTACGGGCGGCGTCCATCGCCACGTTGCCCGCGCCGAAGACCGTCACATGCTTGCCGGGGAAGGCGGGCGTATCGTGGTTGGGGAAGTCGTAAGCGCGACCGAGGTTGACGCGCGTAAGGTACTCGTTGGCGGAAAAGACGCCCACGAGATTTTCCCCCGGCACGCCCAGGAAGATGGGCAGGCCCGCGCCCACGCCGATGAAGACGGCGTCGTAGTCCTTGCAGAGTTCCTCGACCATGACGGTGCGGCCGCCCACGCTGTTGAGGTGGAAGTCCACGCCCGCAAGGCGCAGACCGTCCACTTCCGTGGCCACAACGTTTTTGGGCAGACGGAAGGCGGGAATGCCGTAAATGAGCACGCCCCCGGGTTCGTGGAGGGCCTCGAAAACATCCACCTTCAGGCCCGCGGCGGCGCAGACGCCCGCACAGGTGAGGGAGGAGGGGCCGGAACCGATGCAGGCGACCTTTTTACCGGCCACGGGCATGGCGCAGGCATTGGTGCCCGTCACCTGCTCGCAGGCGGTGGTGGCAATGTAGGTGTCGGCCACAAAGCGTTCCAGACGGCCGATGGCTATGGGCTGTCCCTTGGCCTTGAGGATGCAGTTGCCTTCGCACTGATTTTCCTGCGGACAGACGCGGCCGCAGACAGCGGGCAGGCTGTTGGTGGATTTGATGATCCGGTAGGCCGCATCAAAGTTGCCGCGCGCCACTTCGGCGATGAAGTCACGGATGGGCACTTCCACGGGGCAGCCTTTCATGCAGAGAGGCTTTTTGCATTGCAGACAGCGGGAGGCTTCCTGCTGGGCCATTTCCCGGGTATAGCCAAGGGCCACTTCCTCGAAGTTGCGGGCGCGCACGTCAGCGGGCTGACAGGGCATCTCCACACGAGGGGCCACAGTCTTTTTCGCCTTAGTTTCCATGTGCGCTCCTGAAGGTGTCGAGAGAGATTTTTTCCTGTTCGCGGAAGGCGCCGAGACGGCGGCGCAGTTCCGCAAAATCCACGGCGTGCCCGTCAAATTCGGGGCCGTCCACACAGGCGAACTTGGTCTTGCCGCCCACGGTGACGCGGCAGGCGCCGCACATGCCGATGCCGTCCACCATAATCGGATTGAGGCTGACGGTGGTCTTGACGTTGAAGGGCCGGGTGGTGTCGGCCACGGCGGCCATCATGGGCACGGGACCCACGGCCACGACCTCGAAAACATCCTTGTCCTTCTCCAGACGATCACGCAGCAGATCGGTCACAAGGCCCTTGTGGCCGTAGCTGCCGTCATCGGTGGAAATGAGCAGTTCGTCGGCAAAGGAGCGCAATTCGTCTTCAAAGAGCAGCAAATCCTTGCTGCGGGCGCCGATGACGCCCACAACCTTGTTGCCGATGCGCTTATGCCCCTTGGCAATGTGGTGCATGGCGGCGATGCCGGTGCCGCCGCCCACACAGATGACGGTGCCGCGTTTTTCGATGTGGGTGGGGTGTCCGAGGGGGCCGCATACGTCAAGAATGGAATCCCCGGCATTCAGACATTCCAGCTCGGCCGTGCTCTTGCCCAGCACAAGATAAACGATGGTGATGGTGCCTTTTTCGGCGTCGGTATCGGCAATGGTCAGGGGAATGCGTTCGCCGGTGGGGCGCATGCGCAGCATGACGAAGTGCCCCGGGCGGGCATGGCGGGCGATTTCGGGAGCCTGCAGCACAAGCTTGCTGGTTTTCCCCGGAATCAGGGGCGTTTTTTCCAGAATCGGTGTCGGCATGAGCCTCTCCTCTTGAAAGTGGGCATCGACAGCAGGGCCTCTGGTGTTCCCGCGTCCGGCAACGGACGCCGCGCGCCTCGGGGACCTGATGCCCGGCAAGGCGCGGCTCCGTCTCGAACGCGGAGCGGCGATCTGCTGGAAATGATGAAACAGGGATGCGGCAAGACTAGCAAAGGGCCGGGCCGCAAGCAATAGAGCGGAACGGGCATTTTGCATCCTGAAACAGTTTCGGGAACAGTGCGGCCCCTCGCGTCTGCAGTCGTGCCGCCCTGTCTGCGGCCTGTATGTTTTTGAACGAAATTTTTTCAGCGTTTCTGCATAATTGCCCTAAAGAGAAGTGCCTTTGCAGCCGATAAGCCACTGAGACGAGTAGAGGGAGGGGAAAAGGCTGCGGCATGTGGCGATGCCCTTTGCACAGCGCTGCCCTGCACACAGGGAGCGCGCTGTTTTTTGCGCATTGTCTGTATCGGGCCTTGGAGGCACGATCCCTTATTACCGGAGAGAGGGAAGCTGTGTTCCATTCAGGGAGGAATGGTCATGTCATTAATGCACAGCGCACAAAAATATTATCCTGTACTACTGTCCGACGGGATGGGGATGCAGGATTATTTTGACGACGCCATGCAGTATCTGCTGGCGGACGAGAATCGACAAGCCAACCGCTACACGCTGGACGAGGCTTCCGTGGCTACGGATATGGCCGTGTTTGTACGGGATCGTCTGGCAAAACTGCGCGACAGTTCCGCTGTCGCCGCGTTGAGAGCCCTCGCGCTTCTCCTCGTGCAGGGAGAAGTCACGGCGCCCCGGCAGTAAGCCCGCCGGGGAGAAGGCGCACAACCGGAGCGCCATTTAGCGTGTCCCGCCATTGAAAAGGCGGAACGCGCGGCGGCGGTACAGCGCCGCCCGGCCCGAATTGAGCGGAAAAACGCGTTTTTTCCGCGAAACGACAGGCCGCATGGTTTGAAACGCAACGCGTTTCAGACTGAAAAGCTCTGAAAGCGGATTGCCCGCCTCCTCGCGGCATGTTGCTGCGCGGACTGTCCGCTGTATAACGACCCCCCTGAGGGGGCAAGCAATGGATACGACGTTTCCAGGGAAACGGGAACGCGGATCGTTCTGCCGCCAGACATAGTCGCTTTGCTCGTTGCGGGGAAATCCTTCGGGGTTTCCCCGTTGTTGTTTCCGGTGTAGTCTGCTCCCGTCGGGAGAGGAAATCCGTTCTTTTCGCAAGGAGTCAGCATGATTCGCGTCGATTTGCATATGCACACCCGCTATTCTCACGGGAGAGACGATCCGCAGGCCATGTATGCCGCTGCGCAGGCCGCCGGGCTGGAGCTCATGGGCTTCAGCGAGCATTCTCCCCGGCCCTGCGGTTATGACTATACCCGGGAATACCGGGAGCAGCTGCGCGAGAGCCTGCCGCGCTATGTGTCCGAAGTTGCGGCGCTGAAGGAGAAGGCCGCGCGCGAGGGCGGATGTCAGGTACTGTTCGGCATGGAAATGGACTGGCTGGACGGTGCGGAAGCCTTTGTGCGCGAAGCCTGCGCCGCCTGCCCCTTCGACTACCTGATCGGCAGTGTGCATTTTCTGGGTAACTGGGGCTATGACGATGTGCTGGAAACCTGGGATTCCTTTTCTCAGGGAGAATGTGAACAGCACTACCGGGACTACTTTGCGGCCTGGCGGCGCATGATCGCCTCCGGACTGTTCAATATTGCGGCGCATCCCGATCTCATCAAGATCGCCAGTGTGGATCGCTTTCATCGCTGGCTGAATACTTCGGCGGCCGAAGAGCTTGTGGGAACAGCCCTGCGGGAACTGCGCGATGCGGGCATGGCTATGGAAGTGTCCTCGGCCGGCCTGCGCAAGCCGTGCCGCGAAATCTATCCCGCGCCCCTCTTCATGCGGCTGGCCCGGGAACAGAACGTGCCCATCGCCTTTGCCTCCGACGCCCATACCACGGACGACGTAGCCTACGGCTTCCCGCGCCTGCTGACCTACGCCCGCGCCTTCGGCTTTACAGAAAGCGTCAGCTTCTGCAAGGGACAGCTCCGCCGCCATCCTTTCGGATTGTAGAATGTCGGGGGGAAGGGAAACCCCTCTGCTAGCGCGAGAGGTGTTTCCCTTCCCCCCGAGCCCCCCATCCCTTCTCCAGCGCGCTTTTTCAGAGGGGACAGGCGCATACGATAATC
>DXFI01000234.1 GCA_019114565.1 Candidatus Desulfovibrio intestinigallinarum
GTAAAAGCGCGCTGGGGAAGGGTTGGGGGGCTTGGGGGGAAGGGAAACCCCTCTCGCGCGAGCAGAGGGGTTTCCCTTCCCCCCAAAAAAGCAAGCTTCGCTAACGAATCCAGAGCCTATGCCGTCTTTTCGTTCTGCGGGTCCATGTGGATGGTGATGCGGCCGAGAACGGGCAGCAGGCCGCGCAGGGCGCGCTCCAGCCGCAGGGTGATCACATGGACATCCCGCACGGAGAGCCCGGAAGCCACTTCGCAGTGAAAGGAAAGGCAGGGGCCGTAGAGCGGCAGGTTGTAGAGGCAGATCCGGTGCGGATGCGCCGTCAGCGGTTCTTCATCAACCAGTCGGTTGATCGTCTCCTCAATGGTCCTGCGCAGGGGATCGTCGTCATTGTCGGTCATCTGGGCTTCGGCAAGACTGCCTTCCGGCTCGATGAGCGTGACGACGGTTGCCGGGCTCAGCCGGGCGGCCACATGCTTTTCAAACTTATGCACGCGGTCGTGGGCCGTGCGAAAATCTTCCCCGGCGGGAACTTCCACATGCAGTTCAACGGCCTTGCGCTGGGGGCTGCTCATGATGTGCACATCATGCACGGCAATGCCGTGCTGGGAGGCCAGCTGATTGATGACGCTGAGGGGATCGGCGTCGCGCTGGCAGGCGCGCAGCGGTTCAAGGTGCACCGTCACATCCGCTCCCGGAATGACGGCTTCCACGGCCAGCGCGGCATCGTGGGCCAGCTTGTGCCCGGAGGCAACCCGGATCTGCGGATCAACGCCGACCACCAGATCCACAAAGGTCGTGGGGCCGCTGGTGCGCTGGCGCACGCGCTGCACGGCAAGAATGCCCGGCACGCGCTCCACTCTTTCGCGGATGGCCTCCTGTTCTTCAACCGAGCCGGAGTCCATCAGCGTGTTGATGGCGGCGCGGGCCATGCGGATGCTTGCCTGAAAGATGATCACTGCCACGATGAGCGCGGCCACGGTATCCGCCTGCGTGAGCAGGCGCGCGACAGTGCCGTCCAGCGCCAGCTTATCGGCCAGCCAGACGGCGCTGACGCCGACAAGCACAACGAAGGACGAAAGAATGTCGGTGGCGAAATGCAGCGCGTCCGCTTCGAGGGCCTGACTCTTGTGCTTGGCGGCCACCTTGCGCAGGATGCGCACGCGGTTGATGTCCAGCGCCACGGAAAAGGCCATGACCAGCATGCCCCAGATGGAAGGCTCTACGGGACTGCCGCCCTCTATGAGGCGATGCAGCCCCTCATAGACAACCCAGAAGCAGGTGGCAAACAGCAGCAGCGTTTCCGCAAGAGCGGAAAGGTTTTCGACCTTACCGTGTCCGAAGGGATGCGAGGCATCGGCGGGACGGGAGGAAATGCGCACAGCCATCAGGGTCATGATGGCCGCCAGCAGATCCAGACCGCTGTGCAGAGCTTCCGACAGTATCCCCAGACTGTTGGTGGCAAGTCCGACGGCCAGCTTGACGGCGGTAAGCAGCAGCGCCGCCAGAACGGAAATCCATGCTGCCTGATGTTTTTCCTTGTCGGCTTCGCTCATATCCATGATCGTGCTCCTTTTCGGGAGATTTCAGGGCATTGTCGCATCGTGCCGGTGTAGAACCTTTCGTGGCGGCACAGCGCCGCCCGGCCTGAAGAGGCGGAAAAACTGCGTTTTTTCCGCAAAACGACAGGCCGTATGGTTTGAAACGCGCAGCACGTTTCAAACTGAAAATACTCTCATCGGATGCTTTCAGCGGCGACATTTGCGCTTTGTTGGAGATGAAAAAAGCCCCTGTAACAGGGGCTTTTCAGGTGCATTATCCGGACTCTGTCGGCCTGCCGCGTAAAAGGCGGTCAGATTCTCCGATCTAGAGCCACTTGAACCACTGCTTCCACGAACCTTCCCGGCGTTCGCGTGTGGCTTCGGCCTGCTGCTGCTTGTAGTGATGGTAAGCGGCAACGGACTTTTCCCGCGCATGATCGGCCGTCTCCGGCACGTCCGGGAACTCGCGGACAATGAATTCGTACCGACGCCAGGCCGGGCCGTAGTTTTCCATGTGCCAGAACACGTCGGCGATATACAGCTCGTGTTCCGCCATGCGCTTGCGGCACAGGGCGATGTTTTCCTGAGCCTGGGCCGCATAGGGCGAGCCGGGGTAGGTTTGAATCAGGCGGTTGAAGTATTCGCACGCCTCTTCAAGAATGGTCGTTGCCCTGTCCACCGAGCGGAACTGATTCATCAGCGCGTTGCCCGTCTGGAAAAGCACATAGGGCACGGCCTCATGACGGGGATGGAGTGACTCGAAGTCCTTGTAGGCTTCCACGGCCAGCTCGTATTCGCCGTCAAGATAGTAGGCGTCGGCCAGCGCCAGTTCGGCTTCCACGGTGTAGGGGCTGAAGGGATAGGCATCCCGCAGCTTGTTGTAGTATGCAACGGCGCCCACGTAATCCTTCTCCCTCATGGCGTCGTTGCCGGCTTCGAAGATTTCCTGCGCCGTATCTTCGGCAGGCGGCAGATAGACCATATCAATAATGCCGCAGCCGGAAAAGGCGAAAACGGCGAGCGCGAGCGCCAGAGGACGAAGAAAGGATTTACGCATGGAGCTGTTCCATCAGAACAAAGGCTGCCTGTGCAGCGGTTGCGCCGTCGCCTGCGGCGGTGACGGCCTGTCTGCAGAGTTTTGAACGCACGTCGCCCGCGGCAAAGATGCCGGGAACGGAAGTGCGCATTTCCGTATCAGTCACAAGGAAGCCTTGCGCATCGCGCTCCACTTCCGGCGGAAGAAAAGCGGTGCGAGGCTCCATACCGACATAGACGAACAGACCGTTGACCTTGAGGGGACGCTGCTCGCCCGTGACGACATTACGCACTACAACGCCTGTCAGTCCGGCTATCAGATCCGCCTGCAGCCCGTCCACCACGCTGTCGAGCACCAGCTCCACCTTATCGGAGAGGGCCGCGAGCTTGTCCTGATAGATCTGGGCCCCCCGGAAGCTGTTCCGGCGGTGAATAAGGTAGACTTTGGAAGCGATCTTGGCCAGATAGAGGCTTTCTTCCAAGGCGGAATTGCCCCCGCCCACAACGGCCACCGGCTGATTACGGTAGAAGTTGCCGTCGCAGAGGGCGCAATAGGAAACCCCGCGTCCCTGCAGGCGATCTTCTCCTTCCACGCCCAGAGGCCGATGCTTTGCGCCGGTACAGACGATGACCGTGCGGCAGGCGTATTCCTTTTCTCCGGCGCTGACAACGAAGTTGCCGACCTGCCCGCGGACAGAGTCCACGGCATCGCGGGAACGCTCGATTGTCAGGCCTTCGATATGAGCGGCAAAGAGATCGGCAAGCTCATAGCCCTTGATGCCCTTGGGAAAACCGGGGTAATTTTCCAGCACCTCGGTTTGCAGAATCTGGCCTCCGGCCGCAAGGTTTTCAAAAAGAATGACCGAGCAGCCGGAGCGCGCAAGATACAGGGCCGCCGTTATGCCGGCGGGGCCGCTGCCGATAATGGCGGCGTCGAACGTACTCATGCCAGGGCCTTGGTATCCAGCATTTCCTTGATGGACGCCTTGGTCACGGCGCCGGTCACCTGCTCCACGGCTTCGCCGCCCTTGAACAGGATCATGGTGGGGATGGCGCGGATGCCGAATTTGGTCGGCGTCGTGGGGTTCTCGTCCACATTCATCTTGGCGATGATGACGCGGCCTTCATATTCTTCGGCGAGCTCGTCGATAATGGGACCCACGGCACGGCAGGGGCCGCACCACGGAGCCCAGAAGTCCAGCAGCACAGGCAGCTCGGATTTGAGTACGAGGCTGTCAAACGTAGCATCGGAAATTTGCGTCGCCATGAAAAACTCCTTTCGTTCGGGACGGGGTCCATGCGGAAGAAACGGCCCTTGCGGGCGGTTTTCCAAAAGTAGTTGCCTTGACTCTGCCTGTCAAGGTGCGGTCGCGCGGCGCATGTCGTCGGGGATGGCGCGCCCGCGCGGGATGGTTTCGAGAGAAAGCGGATGCTCCCAGCCTTCGCTGCCCAGCAGCCAGCCGGCATAGGCCACCATGGCCGCGTTGTCCGTACAGAGGCGCGGCGGGGGAAAGATGGCTTCGCCCCCCCGGCTCTGCATGAGGGCCGCGGCCTGCTCGCGCAGCATGGAATTGGCGGCGACCCCTCCGGCCACAATAAGCCGGCGCAAATCCGGATTGCGATCCAGCGCCCGCCGTGTCTTTTCCATGAGGGTTTCCGTCACGGCCATATTGAAGGAGGCGCAGCCGTCCTTCAGCGCCTGAGGCGCATCCTCGGGCCTGTGCAGGGGGCGCGGCCAGGATTCCTTCCCGGACAACGATCCCAGCCATGTTGCCGCGGCGGTTTTCAGGCCGCTGAAGCTGAAATCAAGGTTGTCGTTATCCAGATAGGGGCGGGGAAAGAGGCGCGCGTCCGCCCTGCCCTGCCGGGCCAGCATGTCCAGCAGTCTGCCTCCGGGGTAGGCAAGACCCATCAGCTTGCCCACCTTGTCGAAGGCCTCTCCCGCGGCATCGTCCAGCGTGCGCCCCAGCTGGACAATGCGGGAGGGGCCGTCCATGCGGTAAAGGTGCGTATGCCCGCCGGATACCAGCAGGCCCAGCGCCGGGAACAGTGTCGCGCCTTCCAGACCGGCGGCCAGCAGATGCGCGTGCAGATGGTTGATGCCCAGCAGACGCGCCCCGCTGCCGAGCGCCAGCCCCTTGGCAAAGGCGACGCCGACCAGCAGACTCCCCAGCAGGCCGGGACCGCGCGAAACGGCGATCACGTCTATGTCGTCTATGGTAAGCCCGGTGCGCCGCATGAGTTCGTCATACAGCGCGCCGCAGAAACGATAATGCTCCCGCGAGGCCAGCTCCGGCACAACGCCGCCGAACAGCGCGTGCATGTCGGCCTGCGTTGCCAGAACGGCATCTTTCAGACGGCCGTCCTCCACCAGCGCAAAGGCGGTTTCGTCGCAGGAACTTTCAATGCCGAGACAGCGCATGGATTACCGGTTCTTGTGGCGTGCGTAAATGGTTTCCACGGCTTCGACATCGCGGCTGGAGCCGATATAGAGGGGCGTGCGCGCATGCAGCGTCGCGGGAACCCGCTCCAGAATGCGTCCGTGGCCGTCGCTGGCTTTGCCGCCCGCCTGCTCCGCCAGAAATGCCAGCGGCGAGGCTTCGCACATGAGCCGCAGTTTGCCGTCCGGCTTGCCGCTGTAGGGCGGATACAGATAGATGCCGCCATAGAGCAGCGTGCGGTGGAAATCGGCCACGAGCGAGCCCACATAGCGAGAGGAATAGGCGCCCCCCTTGGAGCTTTTCGCCGTATGGAACCATTCGACGGCTTCGCGCGCCGGAGCATCCCACTGTTCACGATATCCCTCATTGACCGAATAGATATAGCCCTGTTCGGGAATGCGGATGTCGGGATGCGACAGGAGAAATTCTCCAACGCCGGGGTCCAGCGTGAAGCCGTGCACGCCCTGCCCTGTGGAGAGCACCAGCATGGTGGACGGACCATAGAGAATATAGCCGGCGGCCACCTGCTCCGTCCCCGGTTTGAGCACTTCTTCAAGTGATACTTCACCTGTTGCGCCGTGCGCCCGGCGATGCAGGGAAAAGATGGTGCCCACGTCCACGTTGACGTCGATGTTGGAGGAACCGTCCAGCGGATCGAAGATCAGAATGTAATCGCCCCGGGGGAATTCCGGCCCCACGCGGATCAGCTCGGGCTCCTCTTCGGAAGCCATGGCGCAGACGGCCCCGCTGCGTTCCATGCGGTAGATAAGAATACGGTTGGCAATGGCGTCCATTTTCTGGACGTTTTCTCCCTGCACATTGACTTCGCCGGTGCCGCCGAGAATATCCAGCAGACCGGCCTGATTGATGCGGCGGGAAATGGTCTTGCCGGACAGGATCAGGTCATACAGCAGGCCGGTGAACATACCGGTAGCCTGCGGGGTCATCTTCTGATGCAGCAGCAGATGTTCGGTAACCGTAATGTCTGCCATGAAGAACTCCCAGTTAAACGTGAAAACTCACCGGATTTAAGGCTCTTCCGGGGGCCGTCGTATGCCGAAAAAGGCGAAAGAAGCTCATGCTTCTTTCGCCTGATATATACCATAGTCTTCCCCCGTGCGCCAGAGGGGAGAAGACGGCCGTTGCATAAGGCATGCATAAACACTGCAACGGCATGGCCTGCGGCCGCTGCTGGCGCGAGAGGGCCCGGCTTGTCTGTAAAATAGCGGGTTTTGGGGAGGAAGGGGGAGTTTGAGGGGGAAGGCACCCCTTTTTGCCGCGAGCAGCGACCCAACGGGCGGCCGAAGGCCGTGTCCGTTAGGCGACGCAGGAGCCTTACGGACATCGACAGCAGAGCAAAGGGGTTCCTTCCCCCTCAAAATACACAGTGTCCCCCTCGTTCCCAGGCCCCTAATGCGGCCCGAAGGGGCTGGGACGTCCGCCGGGAAGCAGGCGCAGGCCGCCTTCCGTCTTTTGCGGAGTTTCTGCCGCGGGCTTTTCCTGCTGTGCCGCCGGAGCGCTTTCCTGCGGCTGCGCGGCGGGCTTGGGCTCGCTCGGCGCGGCTGCTTCCTTTGCGGGAGCGGCGGGCGTCCGAGTTTCCGGCTGCTGTTCCGGCGCCGTCGTCGCGGGTTCTTCCGCCGGAGCGGGCGCGGAGGTGCTGCGGCGAGGTCCGAAGGGGCTCGGGCGGGTCACACCCTCGTCGGGACCCTCGAAGGACTGGCCGGGTTCGGGAATGGGAGCCACTTCCAGCGCGCGCGGGTCAATTTGCAGACGGCGCACACGACGTTCGCGCAGCGGACGGTTGACCTTGACGTTTTCGCCTTCCAGCTGACGCTCGCGCAGCTGCCTGCGCGGCTGAGGCGCGGCTTCGGGCGTCTGCAGCAGCGGTGCGCCGGGAATGGCCACGTCTGCATCGGACGCCGGAGGCACCTGCGCCGCCGGATCGGGAATGCCGTCCTCCGGTGCTCCGAAGGGCTGCGAGAAGGCGTCGGGCTTGCGCTCCGGCAACGGGGGCGGCGCAAGCTTGTCGCGCTGCCGGGGGTAGTAGGCCTGATTCTTTTCCTCGTTGCCGGTGGGGAAGTTGCCGGATTCGACCACGGCAAAGACCAGCGGCAGATTTCCGAAATAGCGCACCATGTAGTAGAAGGACCCGGCCTGATTGGAGCAGGTGCCGGACGTGCTGCGCTGCACGGCTTCATCCCAGCGCACGCCTGCCAGCGGCGTGGAGGCATAGTCGAAACGCCCCGGCCAGATCAGGCCCAGCGGGGAAAGGATGACGATATCTTCCGGGCTGGTGGCATAGCGCATGAGATTGCGCATATCAAAATGCACGGCTACGAGACCGAGAAAGGTGATGCCGTCATAGAGCGGCGACGCCAGAATGACTTCCGGGCCAAGAGGGCTGGCCTGTACATCGGCGCGCAGGGCACGACTGCTCTGCTTCTTGTCTTCGTACAGCAGCGGGATGTAGTCGATCTGTTTCAGCGATGCGGCCGGTTCCTGTCCGATGATTTCACCGTCAGCCCTGATGCCCGCGACGCCGTTGATCCACGGGTACTCGTTGAAAACGCTGTCCAGCCACTCCCGCGTCGGCGGTTTGTCGGCATTGAGCATCAGACGTTCCAGCTTGCCGAGCTCCACGTCAATGCCCATCATGCAGGTGGTCAGCGCCAGCGCACGGGGGGAGAGATCGCCCTTTTCGCCGTAATCGACCTCAGCGGGCGGACTGACATACGTATACCAGAAGTTTTTTGTGGTCTTCCAGACATTCTTTGTCGGCTGATAGCTGCTGCAACCGGCGGCCAGCGATGCCGCGGCCAGCAGCGCGACGAAACGATACGGCAGTTTTGACACTCTTGTCCCCTGTACGAAAAAGCCTTGTATGCCGGGAAGCCGAAGTTCCCGTTTGTTGCTGCTGATCATGACGCTCCGGCATCTGCGGGTGCAGAGGCCGGAGCGCAAAAACGTGTCTTCTTTAGTGGGCGCGGCTTTCCAGACCCTTGGCAAGACTCGTCAGGACGCTGAGCACCTGTTCCTTGCCGGTAGGAGCCTTGGCCGGAGCTTCTTCCACGGCGGGCGTGGGTACGGCCCCGCCCAGACGGGCCTGCAAGGTGACGATGCGCTGCGAGAGCTCGTCCTTTTCGGGACCGTCGGCAGACTGGGCCAGCTCCTGATAAATTTCGAGGGCTCCCTGAATATCGCCCTGCTCCGCCAGCACTTCCGCCATAGAGCGGGTACGGATGGAAAAGGTTTCCTGCTGCGGGGCTTCTTCTTCCGGCTCCGATTCCGCAGGCAGATCCAGATCGAGGCCCGCAGCAAGGTCCACGGCGGCATCGTTGTCCGTATCCGGGAGGAGGGGCGCTTCGGTTTCCGGCAGACCCTCGGCGGCAAGCGTCGCGTCAAGATCGGCAAGCGCCGCTTCCTCTTCCATGTCGGCAAACATGTCGTCACCGGCTCCGGCAGGAGATGCGGCTTCGGCAAAGAGCGCTTCATCCGTCAGCAGAGCATCGGCTTCGTTCATTTCAGCCGCGGCATCATTCCCCGCGGCCGGAGCGGCTTCTTCGACGGCCGGGAAGGCATCGTCGGCCGGAGCGGCGGCGGTCAGATCCAGATTGAGCAGATCGTCATCAGCCGGAGCCGCAGGCTGCGTGGCTTCCTCGACGGCCGGGAAGGCATCGTCGGCCGGAGCGGCGGCAGTCAGATCCAGATTGAGCAGATCGTCATCAGCCGGAGCCGCAGGCTGCGCGGCTTCCTCG
>DXFI01000235.1 GCA_019114565.1 Candidatus Desulfovibrio intestinigallinarum
CTAGCCAAAGGTCCTCCCCTCCCCCCAACCTACCAAACAACCTTTCCGCCCATTATTCGGACACAGGCTGATTGAAGCGCTTGCCGAAGCGGCGATTAAGCCAGAGGGAGAAGGTTTCCATATAGGAGTAATAGACGGGCGTGATGTAGAGCGTGATGATCTGGGAGAAGCACAGACCGCCGACCACGGCGAGCCCGAGGGGCTGACGGGCCTGAGCGCCGGCGCCGATGCCTACGGCAATGGGCAGCGCGCCCATAAGCGCGGCAAGAGTTGTCATCATAATAGGCCGGAAACGCACGCGACAGCCCTCGGTAATGGCATCGAGAGGCGAGAGAGAAGGATCGCGCCGCTGGGCTTCGAGGGCGAAGTCGAGCATCATGATGGCGTTTTTCTTGACGATGCCAAGCAGCATGATGACGCCGACGAAGCCGTAAAGATCCAAAGGCTTATTAAAGAGCCAGAGAGTGGCCAGCGCACCGAAACCGGCGGACGGCAGACCGGAAAGAATGGTCAGAGGGTGAATAAAGCTTTCGTAGAGAATGCCCAGCACCAGATAAATGACGACAATGGCCAGCAGGAGCAGCCAGCCCATGCCGGAGAGAGAATCCTGGAAGGCCTGCGCCGTCCCTTGCGAAACGGCAGACACCGACGGCGGCAAGAGGGGGGCAGCGGTACGTTCCACCGCGCCTACGCCTTCGCTGAGAGCGACGCCGGGGCGCAGGTTATAGGAGATGGTAACGGACGGGAACTGCCCGGAATGGTTGACGGCAATGGGGCCGACGCCGTGCTTCATGGTCGCAATGGCGGACAGCGGCACAAGATCGCCGGAGGAGGAACGAACATAGAGACGGGAAAGCGCGGAAGCATCCCGCTGGAAATCCTCTTCCAGTTCCACAAAGACGGTATAGTCGTTGTTGGGCGCGTAAATGGTGGAAACATTGCGCGAGCCGTAGGCCGATTGCAGAGCAAGCTCTATCTGCCCGGCGCTGATGCCGAGAGCCGACGCGCGGTCTCGGTCAATATTGACACGCATTTCCGGGTTTGTGAGCTGAAGATCGCTGTTCACGTCCTGAAGCTGCGGCAGACGGCGCAGAGCTTCTTCCACTACCTGAGCGCTGGCGTAGAGCTCTTCCGTATTGGAGCCGGAAAGGGTGAACTGATACAACGCCTTGGAAGAACGTCCGCCAATATTGATGGCCGGCGGGACACGCAGGAAGACACGCAGGGAGGGAAGCGTATTGAGCTTGGCGCGCAGACGCTGGGCCACTTCCTCCACGGGCGGACGCTCGCCATGCGGCTTGAGACGGAACAGCATCATGCCGTTGTTCATACTCTGACTGCTGCCCACGATACCGACGGTCGAGTTGTAGCTGCTCAAATCGGGATCGTCGCGCAGAAGCGCGTCCAGCCCCTTTTGCGCCGTAACCATGCCGTCGAAGGAAACACCCTGCTCGGCTTCCGTACTGCCGACAATGAAGCCTTCGTCTTCAGAGGGGAGGAAGCCCTTGGGCACGACGACGCCGAGCCAGCCGGTGGCAAAGAGCAGGAGAATGGAGAGCAGCAGCGTCAGGAAACGATGGCGCAGCACTACGGCCAGCGAAGCATCATAGGCATCCGCCAGCCTGTCGAAAGCGCGTTCCATGACGCCGTAGAAACCTTCATAGCCGACGCGATGCTGTCCCTGCGGCTTGAGGAAGTAGGCGCACAGCATGGGCGTCAGCGAGAGGGACACCACACCGGAGAACAAGATGGCGGTGATGATGACCACGGCGAATTCATAGAATAATCGCCCCACGACGCCGCCCATGAAGAGCACGGGAATAAAGACGGCGGCCAGAGAAATAGTCATGGACAGAATGGTGAAACCGATTTCCTCCGAGCCGTCATAGGCCGCCTGAATGGGATTTTTCCCCATTTCCTGATGGCGGACGATATTTTCCAGCATGACGATGGCGTCATCCACCACAAAGCCCACGGCCAGCGTCAGGGCCATGAGCGAGAGGTTGTCCAGACTGAAATCCATAACGTACATGACCGCGAAGGTGGATATCACGGACATGGGCAGGGCCAGTCCGGGAATAACCGTGGCGGGCAGGTTACGCAGGAAAAGGAAAATGACGAGGACCACAAGGCCCACGGTCAGGATCAGGGTGAACTTGACGTCGGCCACGGATTCCCGGATGGACTCCGAGCGGTCATAGAAAATCTTGACGGAAACCGACGGCGGCAGCTGGCGTTCCAGCTCCGGCAGCAGAGCCTTGATGGCGTCCACGACCTTGACGGTATTGGTGCCGGGCTGGCGCTCCACGGCCAGCGTCATGCCCGGAGCGCCGTCGTCGCCCCAGGAAATCTGTTCGTTCTGCTCCACGTCGTCGATGACCTGCCCGATGTCGCGCAGACGCACGGGTGCGCCGTCACGATAGGCGACAATGACTTCGCGGAAGGCGCGGGCGTTTTCGAGCTGCCCGGAAGCCTTGATGGCACTGGAGCGGCGCACGCCGTCCAGCGAACCGGTAGGGAGCTTGCTGTTGGCGCCGGAAACGGCATCGGCCACTTCATCAATGCCGAGCCCGCGGGAGGCCAGCGCATCCGGATCAAGCTGCACGCGGACTGCATACTTTTTCTGACCGTAGATGACGACCTGCGCCACGCCCTGCACCATGGAAAGCCGCTGGCCGATGAGGGTGTCCGCGTATTCGTTCAGTTCGTACAGAGGCAGGGTCGGAGAGGAGACACGCAGATAGAGAATGGGCGAATCCGCAGGGTTGACCTTACGGAAGCTGGGCTGCGAAGTCATATTGTCGGGCAGGCGGCGCTGCGCCACGCTGATGGCCGACTGCACGTCCAGCGCCGCGCCGTCAATGTCACGATCCAGCGCAAACTGGATGGTGATGCGGGTACGCCCGCGCGAATTGACGGACGAAATGGAGTCAATGCCCGAAATGGTGAAAAATTCCTTTTCCAGCGGGGTTGCCACCGAAGCCGCCATAGTTTCCGGATCGGCCCCGTCCAGAGTGGCCGTCACCTGAATGGTGGGAAAGTCCACATTGGGGAGCTGATTGACCGGCAGATTAACATAGCCGGCCGCACCGAAAAAGAGCATGCCCAGCATGATGAGGACAGTGGCGACAGGACGCCGGATAAAAATAGCGGCGATATTCATGAGGCCCCCGTAATACTTTAATTAGAAAGGAAAAAGAAAGATGGAAGAAGACGGAAAGAACAGTCCGCGGGCCAGCAGCGCGGCGGCCCAGAGAATCAGACCGCCTGCCAGCATGCCGCGCAGCAGCAGACGATTAAGGACGGTCAGGCGCGCCTCATCCCAGGGAGCGGCCTCGGCTTCGGGCGGCCCCAGCCACTCCTTGTGCACAAGCTCCCCGAAATAGACGGAGGGCCCGCCCTGCCGCGCCCGGCAGAGCCAGGCGCAGGCCGCCATGCTCCAGCCGGAATTGGGGCTGGGCATGCCTGCGGCATCGCGGCGAATGCGGCTCAGGCCGGGCCAGCGCCCATCCCAGGGGCGCAGCGTCGCAGCCCCGAAGGGCAGGATACGCGCCGCCGCGCGGGCACAAATATCCGTCAAATACAGCAGAACGGCTCCCAGACGGGCGGGCAGAAAGGCCAGTAAATCATCCCCGCGAGCCCCGGCCCAGCCAAGCCAGCGCCAGCGGGGCGTCAGATAGCCCCACATGGAATCCGTCGTGCTGACCGCCTTGTAGCACCAGAGGGCCACAGGCCCGCCCACAAGCAGCCAGAACAGGGGCGCGATACCGGCATCCGTAAAATTTTCGGACAATGTATCAGCCAGAGTTTTACGCATCAGAGGTCGATCCATGACGGACGTGTCCCGGCTGACGAGCCAGGACAGCGCCTCCCGCGCAGCGGGCAGGGGAAAGTTTTCCACACGAAAACGCACGGTCGCGCCGGTACGCACCAGACTGCCCAGAGCCAGCCCGGCCCATGCCCAGTAGAGCGCCATTAAGAATTGCGGAAAGTCGCCAGGAAGGAACGCGACAGCGGCCAGAGAAAGCCGCACGACAAGGCCCGTCACGAGAACAAGCAGCAGCACCGCCAGCATCCCCGCCACACGCAGCGCCGCCTGCGGCGACAGCAGAGGCGTGCGGGAGGCCAGACGGCGCGCCGGGGATTCCAGCCGCTGCAGCAGGCCGCCCACAAAACAGACCGGATGCCGCCACGGCAGAGGCGGATCTCCCAGCAGGGCATCCATTATAAGCGCAGTCGGGACAAGCCACCAGCATTCCCAGACACTGAAAGGAAAAAGCGTCGTCCACACCGTCATGAGGCATCCCCCGGAGAGGTTGCGGAAAGCTGCCATTCCGGCCCGTCCAGAATGCCGCAATGCGCCAGCGCGGCATACAGCACAATCCCCGCCGAGGTGGAAAGATTAAGGCAGCGCCCCCGCCCCGCCAGCATGGGGATACGGACCCGCCACGGCGACAGCGCCAGAACGTCTTCCGGCAGCCCGCGCGTTTCCGGACCGAAAACAAGACAGTCATCTTCGGCAAAGGGAAAGTGATGCAGAGCCTGCCCGCCCTTGGCGGAAGTCATGACGCAGCGCGGGGGGCGTCCGTTGCGGGCCGCGACGGCGGCGTCAAACCAGGCCTGCATATGCGGCCAGACGGCAAGCTCCACCTGCGGCCAGTAATCGAGTCCGGCCCGCTTGAGATAGCGATCTTCCAGCTTGAAACCAAGGGGTTCAATAAGATTCAGACGCACGCCCGTCATGGCGCACAGACGCGCGATATTTCCCGTATTAGGGGGGATCTCTGGTTGATAGAGGAGTATTTCCATAATTTTTTCCCCGGGTTGCAGCGGCAGGAACCGCCCGGGCGCTAAAGTTTCTTCTGGTGTAACCGTTAAGAGAAGCATGGTAAAGCGGTTCGCCGTGGCCTTGTCGTATCGGCAGGGCGGAAATTTTTTCTTGGTATGCTTTTTGCAATTACCAGAAAAAACTGCACACGGCACGGGCGACCCTGATCCGGCCCGGCAATGACGCGCACCGAGGAGAAGACGGTATGGCAACAAGTATTTCCGGTTCCATATATTTTTCCGGCCTGGACGGAACGGGCAACGACTGGGCCCAGACGCTCGAACAGCTGAAGCAAATCGAATCCATGAACCTCACGCGACTGGAGGCATGGAAGAGCGACTGGAATATCCGGTATCAGGGCTTTACCAAGATTATCGAGGCAGTGAGCACGGCCCGCACGGAACTGAGCAGCCTCAAGAACCGCAACAGTTTTGTGTCCAAGCTGGTGTCCAGCTCCAAGGAGGAGTTCGTCACCGGCACGGCCACGGCCGACGCCATTGACGCCCAGCACAAGATCAACGTCAAGCAGGTGGCCAACAACGCTGTCTGGGCCAACACCGGCCATCTGTTCAAGAACAAGACCGATATCATCAATACCACAGATGCGGATATCGAGTTCAAGTACAACTATGCCGGCAAGGATTACAGCATTACCGTGCCGCCGAACACCACGCTGGATTCGTTCATCAACCTGGTGAACAACAATAAGGAGAATCCCGGCATCAAGGCCAGTCTGATTCAGACCAGCGGCGGCTACTACTTCCAGATTGCGGGCAAGGAAACCGGCGAAGCCAACAGCCTTACCATTGAAAGCTGCGGCCTGCTGGGTTTTGACGATTCCGGCATCAATTCCATCTGGGAAAGCAACGACGGCATCAAGGGCAACGCCACCTTTACCGATCCGTCCAGCATTGCCTATGACTTCGTGCTGCGCGACGGTAAGACCGTCACCATCACTATGGACGGGGACAGCACGCTGGAGGAGTTCGTCGATCAGGTCAACGCCCGCATCGGCAAGGACACGGCGGAAATCGACCCGGCTACCGGCGATCTCAAGTTCAAGAATGTGCAGGCCGTCATCCGGCGCGACGCTGAAAATACCGACAAGGATAATCAGTATGAAGCCGAGTATGTGCGCGTCGAGGCGGGCGATTACAACTCAATCAATAACGATTACATGATCGCCGATGGAGACAAGACAGAGCTCTCCTTTGAAATCAAGATGAAGGACGGCTCCATACGCACCATCACCATGAGCGGGGGCGACAAGAGAAAGGACTTCATCACCAAGATTGCCGCCGCCACGGGCAATGCCGCCAACATGGTCATGGACGATGCCGGCAAGTATTATCTGAAGCTCAACGGCGTGGAAAGCATCACGCCTTCCGTGACCAGCGGCAGCGGTTCCCTGCCGCCGGAATTTCAGTTCACCCACGTGGATGAAAAGCTGCCCAATGACGATCTCTATGAGCAGCTGACGACCAAGGGTAAGAATTACGAACTGACCATGTCCTTTAATCAGGACAAGCTGGACAAGGCCATTTCCGACTCCGACCCCGATCTCCAGAAGGAGTACATGGTCGTCATGGAAAACGGGACGGCCAAGACGTTCACCCTGAAGGGAAACGCCACCTACCGGGATCTGATGGAAGAGCTGAAGAAGAACGGTTTCTCGGCAGATCCCAGCGATCCCAACAAGCTGATCGGCACCGGCGTGATGAGCGTGACCCTCATCGCGGGCGCGGACCCCGGTACGGGCTACACCAAGGAGCTGACCTGCGAAAACTCGATCGCCTTCGGTTCCATGACCACCGCTACGCCTCCCAGTGACGGCAGCGGGACGCACTATGATCAGGCCACGCTGGAAACGCCGCCGGATCTGGAATATACCTACAAGGGCAACGACGGTACGGAGATATCCTTCACGCTTGGCAGCAAGTCCAGCATTACAGATGTAGTCAAGCGTCTGGAGCAGGAATTACAGGCGAAGGGCAAGAGCAATGTCATAGAGCTGGTCTACACGGATGAAAAGGGAAAAAAGCAGACTATTTCCGGTGCCGATGTAGCCGACGGCACTATAACTCTTGAGCCTGATATCGAGTACACGCTCCGCATTCATGACGGCGTGCTGTCCGGCCCCGGCGTGAGCGGTCAGGTCGTCCAGTCCGACAACTGGAGCATCCAGAAGGCCTGCAACGCCATCTACAACGTGGATAACTGGCCCATGGACCTGGAGTCCGACAGCAATACGATTACCGGCGTCATCGAGGGCGTGACCTTCAACCTGCATGACGTGGGCGAGGCCCGGCTGACCATTGCCACGGACGCCAATTCCGTACAGGAAAGCATCCAGACCTTCATCGACACGGTCAACAACGTGCTGGCGACGGTCATTGCCTTCACCAAGTATGACGAAAACGCCGAAACTACGACCAACGACCCGGACAACAAGACGGACAGCAACTACAGCATGTCCCAGCTGACCAGCCAGAAGGGCGGCATCCTGCAGGGCAACTACGGCGTGCAGCTCTTCGACTCGCGCTTTACTTCCGTTCTGACCGGCGTGCCCGCCGGTTACAAGAACATGGAAGACAAGGACGATCCGCTGTCCGGCGACTGGGTGGCCAACCTGGCGAACCTCGGCATCAAGGTCTGCTCGGACGAAACCAGCGAGAACTACGGTCTGCTCATGATTGGCGCGCCCTCGGCCATCAGCGGCATGACCACCATGGACCAGGAGAACTACACGGAGATGCTCTCCGAGCATCTGGATTCCGTCATTGACTTCTTCTGCGGGCCGTCCACGCCGGGCACAAGCGATACCGCCAACTTCCGCTATGCCAGCAGCCTTAACGGCATCACCAAGGCCGGCACCTATGATGTTTCCTATACCGTCGATAATGGCGGTAACATCACCGACGTGTATATCGGCGGCGAACGGGCGACCAACGACTCCACCATGGGCAGCAACTACTTCTCCGTTGCTTCCGGCGATGCCAAGGGTACGGCTATTTATATCGACAACCTGGAACCCGGCACCCATACCGGCACCATACGTATCAAGACCGGCCTGATCGACACAGTCGACCAGTTCATGAAGGCCGAACTGACCTACGTGGATACCGGCGACAGCATCAACGACGACTCCATCGCCCTGAAGTCCCAGAACGGCGGCCTGATGATTCTTCAGGCCAACTATCTTGACATCATGGAGAGTATTGATGTCAAGATTGAACGGGAACAGGATCGCCTTGAGGTATGGGAACAGCATCAGAAGGACAAGTTCGCCCGCCTGCAGACCCTGCTGTCTCAGTATTCCAAAACGCAGGCGCAGCTGCAAAGCCAGCTGAGCCAGCTGAGCGGCAGCAGCAGCTAGGACAGCCCGCATGAGTCTCGGCGCATTTCATGAAGAAGCGCCGGACAGCACGTCACACATCTGATCGTCCGCCGCCGCTCCGACAGGGCCGGCGGCGGACGCAACAGCGCCCAGCGCGCAAGACGGGCATACTGCCCAAGGACAGAATATTATGAATAACAAAGCGGCGCAGGCCTATATTCAGACCAAGGTCGGCACCACGGATCAGGGCCAGCTGTTGCTCCTGCTCTATGACGGCGCGCTCCGTTTCCTGCAGCAGGCCCGGGAAAAGATGCTGGCCAAGGATTATGCCGGCAAGGGAGTGTATATTTCCAAGGCGCTGGACATCATCGGCGAACTGTCCAGCTCTCTCAATATGGAAAAAGGCGGCGAACTCGCCACCAATTTGAACAATCTCTATTTTCTGTGCATGGCGCGACTGCTGGACGCCAACCTCAAAATGAATGTGGAGCGGCTGGACAGCGTGTGCGAAATCCTTTCCGGCCTGCGCAGCGCCTATGCCCAGATTATCGATACGCCCGAAGCCCGGCAGGCGGCCGAGCAGATTGTCCGCAATCGCCCGGCGGAAGCCGGAGCCATACGGCGCGCGCCCCTTGCCCCCACGGCTTCCATACCCGGGGTCAAACCCGGCGCGAGCAGAGCGCAGGCCAGCATGGCCTACGGCAAAAGCGCCGGAGCCTTCGCCAATCCCCTGACCTCCGTGGAGGGCCAGACTGCCGCGGGTCCGACGGTCACCCCCGCAGCCGCGCAGAATCTGGAAGCGGCACAGATGGGCGGCAGCTCGCAGATGCGCCGCGTGGCCAACGCCTACGGCAAGAGTTCCTAAAAAAGAAAACTGCCGACGGTTGCGAGAGTCATTTCCACAACGGCACGGCATTTTTCCCGAACGCCGGCGGCAAGCAGAAATCCCCATGCCGCCCGGCGTTCCGCACCCTATCGCCATTCCGTGCCGCGTGCAGAGCCGGAGGGCGATGACAACAAGGAGGCGTCCCCATGAGCAGCGACGTCAGCTTCACGCTTTGCAGCGGCAGCTATGTATCTCAGCAGGTCAATACTTTTGACAACAGCTGGCTCTCTTCCACCCGATCGGACTTCAAGAAGCTGTATCCCGAAGACGAGGAAGGCAGCACCACCAGCCAGACTGGCAGAAAGGATCTTGACTTTCTGTACAAGGACGCAGGCGAAGTAAAGGAACGTAAGCCTGTTCCCCGCTTCCGCATCAATGCGACGGTCGAGCCGGAAGAAGCCGCCGAGGAAAAGAAGATCGTCACTCCCGGCGAACTGACCTTTGACAGCCTTTTTGGTGATGACGGACTGATTTACAGCAACGCCAAGAAGGGCACATCGCTGGATACGACAGCCTAGCCGCGCTGCGTCTCCTTTCCGCCTGCGGGCAGCCGCCGTCCCCTGCGGCCGCTCAAGGGCGGAACCCCAAACCTTCCTTTTCCGGCGCAGATTCCCGGATGAGCCAATGAAACAGCGAAAGACTTCTTCTTCCGCAGGCATCGGACGTGTGTCCGATACGCCGGGTACGCGCGGCCACAGGGACCATCAGGGCAACCGGGCGCCTCATGCCGCACGTTCGGCCAAACATCCCGCAGTGCGGGAACAAGCCCCTTCGCCTTTCTGGGAGACTGCTCCGGCGGCTCTCGAACCTGCCCGTCTGCCGGAAGAAAATTTCAGCGTGCAGGTAGCCGCGCGCCATTACGTCCGCCCATTACTGGAAGAACTGGGTTCCCGCGTGCTGGGCGCGCGCGGGCGTCTGGTACTGGCGCGAGGTTCCGCCCCGGCCGCCTGGGCGCAGAATGTCTGGCTCCAGCCCCTCTGGCTGCCCGTGGCCTCCATTGGCGACGCGGCGCGCCAGCTGACGGCCCTCCAGCGCAACTGGCGCGCACACGTGCCGCCGCCCGGCGTAGAGCCCGGTTTTCGTCGCCGCCTTGCACTCATTGGCGAACGTCTTCCCCACGTCGGGACCCGTCCCCTTGCCTTTGGCAGTCCTATGCCGACCGCCCCTCTCGGCGCCTTCACCCTCTGGCGCGACGATCTTCTGCTGGCATCGCCGCGCACAACGTCCGCCTTTGCCGACGGCGAATTGCTGTTTCAGGAAAACCGCGACGATCCGCCGGGGCGCGCTTATCTGAAACTCTGGGAAACCTTCACCCTGCTGGGCCGCCGGCCACAGCCCGGCGAACTCTGCGTTGATCTCGGCGCAGCGCCCGGCGGCTGGACGTGGGTGCTGGCATATCTTGGCTGCCGTGTCTTCAGCATCGACAAGGCTCCGCTCGATCCCCGCGTGCAGCGCATGCCGGAAGTCAATCACTGCATCGGCAGCGGTTTTGCTCTCGATCCTCGAATTACGGGCCCCGTGGACTGGCTCTTTTCCGATATGATCTGCTATCCCGAAAAGCTGCTGGACACCGTCCTCCGCTGGCTGGAAGCAGGCGCCTGCCGCAATATCGTCTGCACCCTCAAATTCCAGTCCGAAACCGATCACGAAACAGCCCGCCGCTTTGCCGCCATTCCCGGCGGCAGTCTCCGCCACCTCTCCTGCAACAAGCATGAACTGACCTTTGTCCGCCTTGCGGACTAGGGCCTGTTGACACGAAATCGTTCTTCTGGGGGAAGGAAACCCCCTTGGCTAGCGCGCAAGGGTGTTTCCTTCCCCCAGACCCCCATCCATCCCCCAACGCGCTTTTACAGAGGGGGACAGGAACTTCAAACATCTCTATTTATTTCAAATAAATAATAAAATTAGGGCGTTTCAACTAAAAAAGAGGGAACGACACTCCGCGGCTTTTGTCCGCAAAGATCGTTCCCCCGCACGTCTCCGCTATGCGACATTGCTTTGCCGCAGTACGGAGTTATGCCTCAAATGGCAACATAATCTTGATTATGAGACTACTTGCCGTCAGTAGAGGAGGCTGCCGAGCGTACCGGTAACGAGCGCCGTAGCCGCATAGGCCCCCAGAATGGCTATGGGAGCGGTTTTCCAGATAACGGCGGTATTTGACCACTCGTTGCCGTGGAGCAGTGCGGCGCTTGCGCTTGCGGCGGGCGTCAGGAAAGCGAAATGCACGCCCATGACGACCATAATCAGAGGCAGGGCGGGCTCCATGCCCGAGGCCTGGCAGAAGCTGTGAATGACGGGCATGAGGACGACGCCCACAGCGCCGTTGTTCATAATCTGCGTCAGCAGCACGGCGGCCAGCCCGATGCACAGAGCAAAGATCATCTGCGAGCTTTCCCCGAAAAGAGGCATAATCAGCTGCATGAGAAAGGCGGTAATGCCGCTGTCCTCTCTGGCCATGCCGATGGTGAGCGGCTGGACAAAGGCAAGCAGCAGCACAATCCCCCACGTCACACCGGAATCGACCATAACCTTGAAGTTGAGCAGCGCCTTGCCGTCAACCTTGATGGCGCACATGACGGTCACCAGCAGAATGACGATGCCGGTATTGCCTATGGCCTTGAGAAGGCGGGTCAGGAAGAAATCGGCGGGCAGGAAGTTGGGAGCCAGCAGCAGGGCTACCAGCAGGAATAAAAAGACAAGAATGGTCTTCTGTCTGCCGTCGAGTTGCAGAGCGCCGTCCTTGTCGAGCTCTTCCGCCTTGAGGGCCAGCAGCTTGCTCATGTCCGGCCGGAAGATATACTTGCCCATGACAATGAAGAACAGGGCGCAGCCCACGCAAATCAGGCTGGCGACAAGCATATATCTGGCGTAGTCGATGCCTGTGCCGGAGAGCGTCTCATAGGCGCTGAACACCGTCAGGGCCACCTGTTTGAAAGGAATGATGGATTGCCCGATCTGGGCGGCAAAAACGATACCGAAAACCATCATGGTCGGATAGCCTTCGCCCTTTTTATAGCCGCAGATCTCGCAGACACCGTACAGAATGCTCCAGCCTATCAGCGCCGCAGGGGATGCGCTGGTCAGAGCGCCGAGAATGAAAATGGAAGAAAGGAAGGTAAAGGTAAAAAACCACGGCCTGCCGGCAACACATTTGCGGGTGATGAACCAGAGAGAAATGAACTTTGACAAGCCGTAGTGATTAATGGTCGCACAGAAGACAAAGATAAAAAACATCATCTGCACGATGGGATGCCCGAAACTGTTGTTCAGCAGCTGTACGGGCGTCATGCCGCCCACAAGCATCATGGCCAGCAGTCCGGCCAGACTCGGCCAGACAATTTCTATAAGAATCCAGCCGTAAAGAACGCCTAAAAAGATGCCCGCAAGGCGCATGCCGAGTTCCGTCAACGGGGCTACGGGTTCCAGCAGGCCGAAGCCGAACATGATGACAAGACAGATCACGCTGTGCAGGACGTACGATGCGGATACGGGCAGAGATCCCGCCCTGGCTGTAGTCATAAATTTCTATCCTGAAATTTGCGGGTTACGGATGTGCGGTCGTCTGGCACATAACAGGAAAGGAAATACCACGTCGCAAATGACCTCCCCTTCTCCAACCGATGAACGGCAGCAGGACAGCATCCCCGTTACCATGTCTGCAACGGGGCGTTCACGCACGCGCCGCGGTATTGCCGCGCTATGCGGCTCCGCAAAATGTTTCTTGAGGAAAAGGGAGGGTACGGAGGAAGGGAGAGGCCCTTCCTCCGCAGCGGGCCGCTACTCGGCGCGGGGCGGGGTGGGCCAGACAAAGTTGTCCATGTAGTAGCGGTGCGGCTTAACGGGATAGTCTTCAATGGGCACAGGCACGGTATGCAGCTCGTGGCGTCCATCAACCTGCCGCTGTTCAATCCACTTGAGCCAGTTGGCATTATCGCGCTGCGGATAATCTTCGCGGTAATGCCCGGCGCGTGATTCCTTGCGGGCCAGGGCGGCGGTCAGGCACAAATCGGTCAGCAGAACCGTGGACGTGGCTTCAAAAAGCTTGGCAAGTTCATGCGCATCGCGCGCGCCAAGAGCGGGAACGACTTCCGCGCGGATCTCGGCCACGCGATCAAGACCGCGGCTCAGGCCCCGGCCGGTCTTCATCAGGGCCACGTCCGGCGCGCTCATGACCGCGCGCATATCGGCAATGACATCCTTGGGCGCAATGCCGTCCCGGCCGAGATAGCGCAATACGGTGTTAAGGCGTTCCGCAGCATAGCCCTTGTCAAAGGGCATGGCGTCATGCCCCAGAACAAACTGCGCCGCGGCCTCTCCGGCGGAATAGCCGGTGGTGGCGGTGATGCAGGTGGCCCAGCCGCCCATGTAGACGCCGGGATCGGGATTGCGGGCCAGGCCTGCGGCGTACAGCCCCCTGACGGCCGTCGCACCGTCCAGATCGGCCACAATACCGCCGTAGGTATGGCGCACCTGCGGCATCCACTGGAGCTTCTGCGTAAAGAAATCAATCCCCATGGCGCGCAGCTTGGCGTCGTTCAGGCCCATCCAGCCGGCCCGGGGGCGCATGGTTTCCACATCTTCGGGCTTCATCTTGCTGCAATCAAAGAAAATCGGCCCGTTGCCCGCGCGAACTTCGCAAATCATGCCGCGCGTATTGTAATGCGGATCGGCCTTGGCCCCGAAACGGGGGGAATACTTCTGCATGAAGTCTTCCCCCTTGTTGTTGAGGAAGCGCGCCCCCTTGGGCAGCAGCCCCGTCTGCCCTTCCCAGGCAAAGTCCACGGGAACATTCCAGACCTTCCAGAATTCAAAGTTGCGCATGGCGCAGCCCGCATTCCAGGCAATGCTGACGCCTTCGCTCGCCGGCGTATTCTGGTGATACGAGGGCTTCCAGCCGCCGGTGTTGGTGGCCAGCAGCACGGCGCGGGCCCGGATGTAGACCGGCATACCGCTCTGGGCATGGAAGCCCACCGCCCCGCTGACCCGTTCGCCATCGGTAATCACATCGGTGATGACGACTCGCCCCAAGCGGCGCACACCGCGCTTTTCGCATTCGCGCTTGAGCAGACGGGTCTTGTCGATCCCGCCCATGCCGTAGGGGTGGTAGTAGTAATAACGCATGTAATCGAGGGCACGCTGGGGAATGAAGCACAGTTCGCCTTTGTCGTTGCGCACGAATTTGTGGCCCCAGTTCTCAAAATCCATGAAGCGATCGTACGATTGGGTGAGAATCTGGCTCAAAAGCCGCTGATCGGCCAGCCCGTCATAATAATAGACGAGATCGTCCAGCAGATCGTCCAGATTCATGTCCGGCTGCTTGACGATCATGTCCCCGCCGGACAGACCGCCAAGACCGCCCCAGTCGCGCGGCCCCTTGTCTACAACCAGCACATCATCCAGAAAATCCCGGGCGCGCATGGCGGCCCACATGCCGCTGAAACCGCAACCGATGACAAGCAAATCCGTCGTATATTCGTAGCCTCTGGGTTCTTTCATGATTTTCTCCCCTTGCAAGGGCTTCTCTGCATACCATTTTTATCGGCGTCAGCGTGGTTTCACACCGCAGGGCAACGCCCATGACGCCGGCCTCCGCTGAAAAACGCGTCCGGGACTGCCGGAATCAGGCCTGCGCGTTCCCGGCATCGCCGAGAACCTCGACCTGATCCAGCGTCCGCGCAAAACGCTCCTTGAAGGGGTGAACAAAAATGGCTCCCGACGGACAGTGCAGTTCGCAGGAGAAGCAGGTCATGCAGTCGTCGGTATAGGCGATACGGGCTTTGCTGCCGCAGGTCATGCAGCGCAGCGCCTCGGCAAAGCAGGCTTCTCTGTCGAGCGCCTGCATGCGCTCCGCAAAGGGAGCATGAGGGTCTTCCGGGAGGCGGCAGCGCTCGTGACGCGGCTCCGTCTGAATGTCCTTGCCGGGCAGAGACTCCTGAGGCACCACGGGCCGCGTGCGGTCGCGTTCGCCGTGTATATCCGCGCCCTTGAGCATCCGATGGATGGAAAAGGCGCATTCCCGGCCGCCCGCAATGGCGGCGACAACGGAAGCCGGGCCGGTGGCCGCGTCGCCCGCGGCAAAGACGCCCCATTGCGAGGTAGCGCAGGTCACCTTCTCAACGACGATGCGCCCGTGTTCCACGGTCACATCCTCCGCAAAACCGTCAAGTTCCGCGACCTGTCCGATGGCAAAAATTACATGGGCGGCGTTGAGACGCAGGGTCTGCGAGGCATCGAACGAAGGCGCAAAACGGCCTTCCGCATCATGCAGCGCCGTGCAGGCCTGCAATTCAATGCCGGTCACTCTGCCGTCCTGCGTCAGCAGGCGGGACGGCCCGTAGCCGCAATGGAAGACAATGCCTTCCTGCTCCGCGTCGGCCTGATTATGCGGATAGGCGGGCATGGTGTCGCGGCTTTCCAGACAGGCCATATGCACGCTCTTCGCGCCCAGACGCCGGGCCGTAATGGCGGCGTCCACGGCCACGTCGCCGCCGCCGATGACAACCACATCCCCGGAAATGCGCGGCGGCACATCGCCGCGGCAGGCCCGCAGGAACTCCAGCCCCCAGTGCACGCCCTCGGCCTCGCAGCCCTCCAGCGTAATCCGACGTCCGGCGCTGGTACCGGGGGCCAGCATGACAGCCTCGAAGCCGCGCCGCTTCAGTTCCTTCAGCGAAATATCCCCGTCACGGCCCACGCGGGTATTGCAGCGGAAGACAACGCCCAGCGCCTCAAGTCTCGCCACCTGCGCCGCCACAACGGCATCAGGCAGGCGATAGGCCGGAATGCCGTAGCGCAGCATGCCGCCGGGGAAGGGCGCCGCTTCAAAGACCGTCACCGGATAGCCCAGCTGCGCAAGGAACCACGCACAGGACAGCCCCGCAGGGCCGGAACCGACAATGGCCACTTTCGTAATGTGACGGCGTTTCGCCTCTTCGGCCGGCATTTCCGCGGCCCAGTCGCCCAGGACCTGCTCCACCCCGTTGATATTGACCGGCGCATCCACAGCCGCACGGGCGCAGCTGGATTCGCAGGGATGAAAGCAGACTCGCCCGGTAATGGCCGGGAAAGGCTGAGCCTGCATGTAAAGGCGCGCGGCCCCGTCAAGATCGCCCTGCTGTATCCGGTAATGCGTGCCGCGGATATCGACGCCTGCCGGACAGGCCGCCATACAGGGAGACATCCGCTCCTGCATGGTATCCAGACGGAAAACGTCAAGCGGACAGGTCTTTGTGCAACTGCCGCAGCCGGTGCAGGCAGCGGGGTTGATGCTTTGAATCATGCCGTGCGCTCCTTTCGCAGTATGTGCCGTTGTGGTTGAAAAGAATCCCGCCGGGGCGGAATGTCGGACAGCGCGCTGTCTGGAGCGTTATCCGGCACAGCTCCTTGAGCAAGGAACGTGCCTTCTATACAACATATTAATTTCCTTTATTTTTTACTTTTAATCCATCCTTTGTTCGAATTTTTTGTATTTATTCAATACAAAAATGTTTTTACTGTCTTGAAAAAATACATTCATGGAAACAGCTATGAGCACTCGCGACGACTGGCATACCCGCCCTGAAACAGGCGTCTTTCTGCGCGCGCTGCTTCAGGGCTTCTGGCAACGGGGTCTTCTGGTACATCTGGCGGACATGCCCCCGGAACAGGCCGCTCACGGTTTATTTCCTCCCTGTCCGGAGCGTTTCCCGGCCGCTCTTCCGCTGGACTGGCTGCTTCAGGAACATAGCCCGGCAGCACGGCTGCTATGCTCTCTGCCGACAGGCCATCCCCTTACGGACTGCCTGCGCCTCCTGTGTGAAGGGCAGGAGCTTGCAGCCCTGGAAGGACTCATGGCGCTGGGGCAGGCACGCATTAATGGTCTGCCCTCCCGCCTCGCCGGGGCCATGCTCTGCTTTCTGGCCGCTCGCCTGCATCGTCTGCCGCTGCCGTCCGAGAAAGAACAGCGGCGCTTTCTGCCCCTGTGCCGCGATGTGCATACCTTCGCCGTCTGTACCGGTCACTTCGTTCCGGCACTGGTGCCCCTGTGCCTGCGCGCCCGGGCCTGTGCCATACGTCTGCGGGACAGAGACGAAAGCATACTCTTTGATCTGCTGGCCGGCAGTCTGAATGTCTGCAATACGGAGCAACACAATAATCCGCGTCTCCACGCCCTGATGGAGCGCGGCAAACAGGCGCTGGAGGCCGCGCGCGATCCCCGTCTCTTTGAGGCGGCCGCTCCCTATCTGGGCATCTACTATTTCATCCGCGGCGAATACGACCGCGCCATGAACCTTTTCATGCGCGTCAGTCGCCGCTTACGCGCACAGCGCCATTACCTCTTTGAAATGTTCCACGTCCGGCACTGGAGTTTTGCCGCCACCAACCGGGGCGACGCGGATCTCGCCGTGACCCTGCTGCGCTCGCGTCTGCGGCAATCGTCCATCCGCAGCGATGCCTCTCTGACCCTCAGCATCCGCGGACAGCTGGCCTCGCAGTACCTGCGTATGGACAAGCCCGAGCAGGCGCTGGAGCAGCTCGACATGGCGCTGTCAGGTATCTCCGGGCAAACGGACATTACCAGCGCCGTCACCGTGGCCCGCCATCTGGCCTACTATCACTTCTACTGCGGGCATGTGGCAGCGGCGTTCCGGGTCCTGCGCCCGCCGCTGGAACAGGCGCTGCGGCAGGGCTACCGTCGGCCGGTCTATCTGGGGGGATGTTTCTGGAGATGCTGGCGGCCTTTGATGCCGCCGGATTGCCGCCTCTGCCGGGCTACGCCTTCCGGGACGAGCTGGCGCGCTGTCTGCGCGGCCCCAACCGTCTCCTGCAGGCTACGGCCCTGCGGGTACAGGGCAGGCTGCTTGCGCGCGCCTCCTCGGAAGCAGCTCTTACCGCTTACCGGCAGGCGATTGCTGTTTTCGATGCCATCCACAATGCTGTGGAAGCCGACAAAACACGTCTTGAACTGGCGTCGCTCCTGCTGAAGGATCAGCGGGACAAGGCGGCCCTGCTGGCAAGCGAAGCCTGGCGCTCCTATTCAGTTCTCGGAGAACGCTTCTGGTCCCCCGATCTGCTGCGTCTCGTGCCCGACTATCTGCGCGGCAAGGAACAAGTTTTATCCGGAAACGGCCTGCTTGACGCCTATAGGGAGACCTTCGGCCCGCAACGCCCGGAAACGTCGTTCGTACATTTTTCCCGCATGCTTCCGGCGGAATCCGGCCGTCTTCTCGGCATGGAACGATCCTATCTCTTCCATGCGCCGCAGCCCGGCGTCCCTCTGCGGCGCGTCAGCGAGGTGGAAAACGGCCTGCCGCCGCTTCCCGCAGCCGCACAGGCCAACATAGCCGAACTGGCCGAGCTGGTGGCCGAAGGCGGCCCCCTTATTCTGGATGCGCCGGCCGCTACGGAAACAGGTTCAGCCCGCCTGCTGGCAGGCATTCCCATTGATTGCCGCCCGCACGGCATCTTTGTGCTTTTTCATGTGGGGCATATGCGGGATGACGTGCGCCCGGCGCTGGACGAACGTCTGCTCCGCGATATCGGGCAGGTGCTGGCCTGGCCCTGTCTTGGCGTACTGGAAGCAGACCGTTCCCTGCAACAGCGCCGATCCGGAAAGCAGGACGCCCCTCGGGAAATGCTCTGTGTTTCGACCGTGATGCAGACCTTTCTCCACGATATCGACAGAGCCGCCAAAACCGATGCATCCATCCTGCTGCATGGCGAATCCGGCGTCGGCAAGGAAATGCTCGCCCGCCGCATACACGAAAAAAGCGGCCGCAGCGGGCAGCTTGTCACCATCAATATGGCCAGCCTTCAGGACGATCTCTTTGAAAGCGAATTTTTCGGTCATGAAAAAGGCGCGTTTACCGGAGCCATGAACAGCAAGCTCGGGCTGGCCGAGCTTGCTGAAAACGGGACCCTTTTTCTGGACGAGCTGACGGAAGCCAGCCCCCGCGTGCAGGCAAAGCTCTTGCGTATTCTTCAGGAGCGCACCTTCCGTCGCGTGGGCGGCACGCAATCCATCAGCAGCAACTTTCGTCTGATCGCGGCCACCAACAGGCATCTGGGCGATGCCGTGCGGCAAGGGACCTTTCGGGCAGATTTGTATTATCGCGTTGCCGTGCTCTACTTCAACATTCCGCCCCTGCGGGAACGCAGAGACGACATCCTGCCTCTGGCGCGTCATTTCCTGCGTCTGTTTGCCCATCGGCACAATCGGGACTGCGTGGAAGACTTTTCCGATGCTGCAAAGCGTCTTCTGCGTGAATGGAGCTGGCCGGGGAATATACGCGAGCTACGCAACGTCATAGAGCAGGCCGTTATCCTGAACGGGGGGCTCTCTATTTCCCTTCATGATCATCTTTGCACTCCCCCTCCCGCCGACGCCCTTCTCGCCCCGCCATGTGAAACCGTTCTCGAGCCGCCCGAAGCAGCCCTCCAGTCTCTGGAGGAAGTGGAGCGACGTCATATCATTGCCGTGCTGCGGCAAACACACGGACGCATAGACGGCAAGCACGGCGCGGCAGCCATTCTGAAAATCAGCCGCTCCGCCCTCTATGCCCGGCTGCGCAAGTACGATCTGCGTCGCGAGGAGGAAGATTAAGTCAGTCTGTTGGGGTTTGTGTTATGAGAATTGGGGGAAGGGAACCCCTTGGCTAGCGCACAAGGTGTTCCCTTCCCCCCAAGCCCCCCATCCTTCCCCAACGCGCTTTTTTCAGGAGGATGAAACGCTTCGGAGACGCTGCCGCTTTCCCCGCGGCAACCGTCCCCCGGGAACGCGAAAAAAAGAATCTCCCGAAGCCTCGCAAAGAGACAACAGGGTATCAAACAGCAAAAGCCCGCCGGTATGGCGGGCTTTTTTGCTTATACGGAAAGCGAGCAGCCGAAAAAATCTGTCTCCTCCCGATTTATGCCGAACCAGCAGAGACCGGAAGACAGGCACTCCTGCATTCCCCGCTCCGTGCTCCGTCGCAAGCAAACGCACAAGCCACAAGGAGGGAACTACAAGACTCCCGATCTTACGCCTGCGGGTGCGTGCCAAACGTGCAGCTGCTACGGAAAAGGAAGCGACAACACCTCACGAAAGCGGAGCAGCCCAACGTCTTGAAAAGGGAGAACGCCTTCCGGGCACGTGTTGCGGACACAGGAAGACGCGCCCCCTGAATGCCTCACACGAGCCTTTCCCTAGAGCATTTTCAGTTTGAAATGCTTTGCATTTCAAACCATACGGCCTGTCGTTTCGCGGAAAAAGCGCGGTTTTTCCGCTCACTTTTGGCCGGGCGGCGCTGTGCCGCCGCCTCGCGTTTCACCTTTTT
>DXFI01000236.1 GCA_019114565.1 Candidatus Desulfovibrio intestinigallinarum
CTTATCTTTCCGGGGGACGGTTGCCGCGGGGAAAGCGACGGTATTCCCGCGATGTTTCATTTTCCCGATAAAAGCGCGTTGGGGGAAGGATGGGGGGCCTGGGGGGAAGGAAACAGCCCTTGCGCGCCAGCCAAGGGGGTTTCCTTCCCCCCAGAAGAACGCTCTGGTGTTAATTCGCTCTAGTGCTTGAACGAACGCTGACCGGTAAAGACCATGCCCACCTGCGGCGCGGCCTCGTTGCAGGCCATAATGACTTCGGCGTCGCGCAGGGAGCCGCCGGGCTGGGCAATGGCGGTCACGCCCTGGGCAATGGCGGTATCCACGCCGTCGCGGAAGGGGAAGAAGCCGTCGGAGACCAGCACGGAGCCGGGCAGGCCGCCGCGGGCTTCGGCGGTGCGGCGGTTGATGTCTTCCAGTGCGGCGCGGGCATCGGCGTCGGAGGCGGCTTTCTGCTTCAGTTCGTAGAAGGAGAGCTTCTGCTCACGGAAGGCCAGCGTATCGGCATACTTGGTATAGGCCTTGTGAATGGCCAGTTCCACGCAGCCCACGCGATCCTGTTCGCCGGTGCCGATGGCGACGGTGGCGCCGTCGCGGGCAAAAATGACGGAATTGGAGGTGACGCCGGCTTCCACGGCCCAGGCAAAGCGGAGATCGGCCATTTCCGCCTTCGTGGGAACGCGGGTGGCCACGGTAAGGCCTTCCTTGGTCGTGGTCTGAGCGGGCAGGAAATCCGCATCATTCAGAATACGGTTGACGAAGGATTTCTGGACAATGATGCCGCCGTCGGCAAGGCTCTTGACGTCGAGGAAGGCCGAGCGGGTCAGCTCGTCAAGGCGGCCGAGGCCGGGCAGCTCCATAATACGGAGGTTCTTGCGGCTCTTGAGGATGTCCACGACGCCTTCTTCAAAGGCGGGCGCGGCCACAACTTCAAAATAATTGGCCGCCACCATTTCCGCGGCTTCGCGGGTAAAGGGGCGGTTGGTGACCACCGCGCCGCCGAAGGCCGCGATGCGGTCGCACCAGAAGGCGCGGGACAGGGCCTCGCCGACGCTGTCCGCCCAGGCTGCGCCGCAGGGGTTGTTGTGCTTGAGGATGACGGCGGCGGGGCGCTCGGAAAGATATTGAAGAATGTTGGCGCCGTTGTCCACGTCGGTGAGATTGGTCTTGCCGGGATGTTTGCCGGCCTGAATCATCTGCTTTTCCGTCAGGGCGGAGACGATGCCCTGACCGGGACCGCGCCACGTCAGGCCGCCGCAGGTGATGCCGCCGCCGCAGAGTTCATAGAGGGCCGCGGGCTGATCCGGGTTTTCGCCATAGCGCAGCCCCTTGGTTTCCCCGTCCAGTTCCCATGTCCGCTTGCGGTATTCCAGCTTTTCGTCGCCGAGAATAATCGTCATGGTTTCGGGGAAGGCATCCTTTTGCATATTCTTGTACATGTCTTTCAGATCGGCCATGTGGTTCTCCTCATGAGTGGGCGTTCGGGTAGGCAAAGGGCGACGCCGTGCATTCCCGGCGGACAGACGCCGGAATCGCGCTGAAAAGAATATCCCAAAACCGTGCGGACTTCCAGCATGGCGCTCCGGGCCGTAATTGACGCGGCGCGGGCAAAACCCTAAAAAAGTTCCGTCTCCGGCGACATGCGGCAGTGCCGCCGCATCGGGGCGGAATTTGCCTGTGCCGGAGATTTCCCGCACGATTCACCATCATCGGCGTCGCATCCATGAGCGTTTTACCTTTGAAAAAGATAAAACGCGAGGCGGCGGACAGCGCCGCCCGGCCCGAAGCGAGCGGAAAACCGAGCTTTTCCCGCGAGACGACAGGCCGTATGGTTTGAAACGCGCAGTGTTTCAATCTGAAAATGCTCATGTGGCGACGAGGAGTACCCATGGAAAAACTGCTTGCCCGGCTGGCGCATCAGCTCGACGCCCTGGACGAGGCCTCGCTCATGTCTCTCTGGAGCAAATACGCGGCGCTGGTCAGCACTTTTGAGCCTACCAAGCGCTGGGAAGAAAATGCGCTGATTTTTTCGCTGATTCAGGCCAAACGCTGGAAAAATCAGCTTTTCAACTATAACTGGTCGCGGCAGTCCCGCCCGGATCACATGGGCGCCCCTGACGGGCCGGGCCTTGCGCCCTTCTTCTCTCTGGAGCGCCCCCGCGCGGAGGAAGAGAAGCCGGAGCCGGCGCAGCCCGCGTGCCGTGTGCTGTCTTTCCGTCCCCGGATGCAGTCCGACAGTACTCCCGTTCCTGAAGAGGAGCCCGAAAAGTAGCGGCCCGCCGGAGACTATTTGACTTGTCCCGCCTTACAGGGTAGGCAAACATAAGGCATAGCGTGCGCCGTGCAGCGCATGGCGCGCGCCCCAAATTTAGAGCTTCCCCGCGCCGGCGGGGTGGCGGAGCAGGTGAAACAATGGCGAATACGGTCATCATCGGCGCCCAGTGGGGCGATGAGGGCAAGGGCAAGATAGTGGACATGCTGAGCGCGCAGTCCCAGGTGGTTGTGCGCTTTCAGGGCGGCAACAACGCCGGACATACCATCAAGGTCAACGGCAAGGAAACCATCCTGCATCTGATCCCGTCCGGCATTCTGCATGAGGGCAAGCGCTGCCTTATCGGCAACGGCGTTGTGCTGGACCCCGATGTCTTTCTTGAGGAAGTGGATGCGCTGGCGGCCCAGGGCGTGGATGTGTCGCCCCGGCGGCTCGGCATCAGCCCCAAGACTCACCTGATCATGCCCTATCACAAAACGCTCGACAAAGCCCGCGAAGCCAAGCGCGCCGGCAAGAAGATCGGCACGACCGGGCGCGGCATCGGCCCCTGCTATGAGGACAAGGCCGCCCGCGTGGGCCTGCGTGCAGGCGATCTGCTCCAGCCCGATCTCGTGCACGCCAAGGTGCGTCATGCCCTGCAGGAAAAGAATGTTCTTCTGCGTGATCTCTACAAATATGACACGGTGGACGAACAGGAAGTCTGCGAGCATCTTCTGGCCATTGCACCGCGCATCACGCCCTATCTGACGGACGTTTCCGCCGTGGTGCAGGAAGCCGACGACAAGGGCGAAAACGTCCTCTTTGAAGGCGCGCAGGGCATCCATCTGGATATTGACCACGGCACCTATCCCTTTGTGACCTCTTCCAACACCGTGGCCGGGAATGCCGCTGCGGGCGCGGGCGTGGGACCCCGTTCGCTGAACCGCATCGTCGGCATCGTCAAGGCCTACACCACCCGCGTGGGTTCCGGCCCCTTCCCCACGGAACTGGAAGACGACACCGGCCGGTACCTGCGGACCAACGGTCATGAATTCGGCGCAACCACCGGCCGTCCGCGTCGCTGCGGCTGGCTGGATGTGGTCATCCTGCGTGAGACCGTGCGTCTGTGCAGTCTGACGGACATTGCCCTGACCAAGCTGGATGTGCTCCAGAATCTGCCGGAAATCCAGATTTGCGTGGCCTACGAGCTGGACGGCAAGCGTCTGGACTATCCCCCTCAGGGCGAAGGCGATCTGGCCCGCGTCACCCCCGTGTATGAGACGCTGCCCGGCTTCGAGGAAAATATCTCCGACAGTACGACGCTGGAGGCGCTGCCCGAAAACGTCCGCGCGTACATCCGGCGTATTGAGGAGCTCGTCGGCGTGCCCGTGTCCATCGTGTCCGTCGGCGCGGATCGCGAACAGACGATCGTGCGTCAGTAGTCTGTCTTTCGGCAGGGGAGGGGCGGCATCCGGCTGTCCCTCCCCTGTTTTTTCTCCTGCGCCGCGGCGGGAGCTGGCTCCGGCCCTGTCGGGTCCCTGCCCGGACAGTCGCATCTTTTTTCCAGTCTGGCGGGTTGCCGTGTTCGCCTCTCTTGATTCCCCGGATTTCTCACCGCTGAAGACGCTGCTTCAGGCTCTGGCTCAGCGGCCGCCGCAGGTTCTGCTGCTGGAGGGCGGTTCCGAAGAACAGCGGCTGGAAATGGCCTTCTACTGGGCCGCCTGCTGTCAGTGTCCGCAGGCGCTGCGCGGCGGCGCGCCCTGTCTATCCTGCCCTTCCTGCCTCCAGCTTGCCGCCAACGAGCATCTTGATCTCTGCGTCTATGACGGGCGCATCAGCAACCGCGACGATGAGGAAAATCCCGGGCCCGTGCGCGCCCTGTCCATGGAAAATCTGCGTCAGCTCAAGCAGCAGCTGCGCGACGCTCCGCATGGGGAAGGCCGTCGTGTCATCGTCTTAGTCGGTCTGACCGGGCAGCGTGCCGCATCGGCAAACGCTCTGCTGAAAGCTCTGGAAGAGCCTTCCCCCCACAATGTCTTTGTGCTGCTGGCGCCGCAGCGCGAGCAGCTTCTGCCCACCCTCGTTTCCCGCTCTCTCTGCCTTACGCTGCCCTGGCCCGATCCTCTGGCCCGTAATGCCGCGCCTGCCGAATGGGAGGATGCCTTTGGGATGTTCCTGCAATGCGGTCGCGGCCTTTTTGAAAAAACAACCGCCCGGAATGCTCTGGATGCCCAGCTTGCCCAGCTGCTTGTGCTGTCCTGTCAGAAGGCGCTGGCGCGCGTTCTTTCCGGGGCCGCCGATCCCGCGTCGCCGCTGGATACGGCCCTGATGCCTCTGTCATCCGCCGCGCTGGCCTCCTGCGCCGCATGGTGCGACGAAGCTCTGGAAGCCCTGCGCCAGGCTGTGACGCCCGCCCGCGTCATTGAGGCGCTGGCCTGCCGTCTTCATGTGCTGCGCGGCGGCCGTTAGAGATATTTAGCTGGGGGAAGGAAACCCCCTTGGCTGGCGCGCAAGGGTGTTTCCTTCCCCCCAGGCTCCCCATCCTTCC
>DXFI01000237.1 GCA_019114565.1 Candidatus Desulfovibrio intestinigallinarum
CCAGCGCGCTTTTTCAGAGGGAACAGGAGCGTCAGCCATTTCTATTTATTTGAAATAAATTGTGACGTTGTGTTATGTGGTGTCGTCAATATTATTTAACATATTGAAATTATTGAATAAATTTTCAACCAAAGCAAGAAATTTATTCAATAATTTTAATTAGTTGAACAGAATATGACGACATTATCTAGCAGGCCCTAGTCCGCGTGTTCCGTGTACAGGCGGCGAAGAATTTCGTCGGCGCCCTGAGCGAGAATGTCCCGTGCCATGCCCAGACCCACGGCGCGGGCATCCCCGGCAGCGCCGTCCTGCTGCAGACGGAGAAGGCGGGAGCCGTCCACTTCGCCCACCAGGCCTTCCAGATGGAAGTGCGTGTCATCGCGCATGATGGCATGTGCCGCAATGGGAACCTGACAGCCGCCGTCCAGTCCGGCCAGAAAACCGCGCTCGGCTTCCACGCAGATACGGGTGGGGCGGTGTTCCATGCCGGCGAGCAGGGCGCACAGTTCCGTGTCCGCGGCCCGGCATTCAATGCCGATGGCACCCTGTCCCACTGCGGGGATGAAGCGATCTTCCGGCAGATGGCTCATATGGCGGGCTGAAAGTCCCAGACGCTTCATGCCCGCCGACGCCAGCACGATGGCGTCAAATTCGCCCTGCTGCAATTTGCGCAGACGCGTTTCCACATTGCCGCGCAGGGGCAGGATGCGGAGATCGGGGCGGGCATGCAGAAGCTGTGCCTGACGGCGAAGACTGCACGTGCCGACGCGGGCCCCCTCGGGCAGATCCTCAAAACTGGCGATGGTTTCGGAAACAAGGCAGTCGGTGCAGACTTCGCGCTCGGGCACGCAGGCCAGCGTCAGACCTTCGGGCAGCTCCATGGGAACGTCCTTGACGCTGTGCACGGCAAGATCGGCGCGCCCGTCCAGAAGGGCTTCCTCGATTTCTTTAATGAAGAGTCCCTTGCCGCCAACCTTGGAAAGAGGCACGTCAAGGATGACGTCGCCCTTTGTTTTGATTTTCAGCAGCTCGACCGAAAGATCGGGCCGGAGGGTAAGCAGACGGCTTCTGACGTGTTCCGCCTGCCAGAGGGCAAGCTGACTGCCGCGCGTGGCAATGACCAGCGACGTTTTCATGAATATTCCTTAAAGTGATGGTTTAATAATGAGCTGCCGATACGTGTTCCCGACCGCTGCACCGGTACGGAGCGCATGCCGCTGCCGACAGAAACGCGGCGGATATGCCGCGAGAGCATCCCCGGAGCATGCTCAGTTTGAAACGCTTCGCGTATAACTTCCGGCCGGGCGGCGCTGTGCTGTCCCGCGTTTTTCCTTTTTCACAATGGCAAAACGCTCTAGTGTCCGCAGGTGGCGCAGTTGCCGCCGGAGCAGCCGGCGCAGCCGCCGCTGCTGCCGGACGAGGAGGGAACGGACATCTCGCCATCCTTGCCGCCGGCGGCAAAGGCACAGCGGGACATCAGTTTGTGCGTTGCGCTTGCGCCGCAATGGGGGCAGGGGGGGACGGCATCGCCGAAGACCAGTTCTTCAAAATCCTTGTTGCAGGCGTCGCAGTGATACTCATAGATGGGCATGATGACAGTTCCTTGATGAGCGTTGCCTAGGCTTCTGTTTCTGCCAGAAGCGCAGACGTATTTTCAAAAAGATGATATTCTACCAGACGGGCAACAGTATCCGTCAGGGTGAACAGCAGGCTTGCTATGACAAAGGGCGGCGCATCGGGCATATCGGACGGATCGCAGGGCAGGCAGACGTTGTGCATGCCCGCGCAGCGCGCCGCACACAGCAGCGGCTCGACATCCTGTTCCGGCCCCTGATACAGAAGCAGAAGAGCGTCGCCGTCCATGCCGAGACTTTCCAGGCGGCGTGCAAGGCGGGAAATGTCGCCGTCAAGACAGATGACCGGGAGCGCGGGGCGTTGCAGCGCATAGCCGTCGGCAATGGCCTCCGCCAGATGCCGGGCTGCGCGTCCGATATGCTCGTCGCCGCTGCCGCAGACAAAGACCGTGCTCTGCCGGGCAAGGACGCGGGCAAGACGGAGCGCCGCGTCATGCAGCTGCGGCGACCGTTCCGCAAGCTGCGTTTCGCAGATGTCGCGGCAGGCTGCCCGATGGCGTTCCAAGATGGAAAGGGCGGTATTCGACATGGCTTTTTTCCAAACATCTCCTTGTATGCCAAAGCGTATCTCCTGACAAGCCGGGGAAACGGGCTTGCGGTTGCGGCGGGGATATCGTAAGTATGACGGCATGGAACAGAGCCAATCTCGCCATATACTGCTGGTATGCAAGGCCCATAATCTCCGGGCCGCCGTCCTTGGACGTGAAATGGCCGCCTGGCTGGAAGAGCGCGGGCATCGTGCTACCTGTCTGGAGGCGGGGGTGGACAGTCCTGCCTACGAACTGCCGGATCTGGACTTTGCGGTAGTTCTTGGCGGAGACGGGACCATGCTCGGCGTGGCCCGGCGCGTGGCCCGGCGTCGCCTGCCCCTGCTGGGCATCAACTTCGGTCGCGTCGGCTATCTTGCGGATGTGCAGCCGGAGAACTGGCGTCAGGGGCTTGCGGAGTGCCTTGACGGCCGGGCCCCCATACGCGAGCATATGGCGCTGCACTGGGAGCTGCGCCGCAAGGGCGAGGTCATCAGCGAAGGCAGCGCCATCAATGACGTTGTGCTGAGCCGGGCGGCCATGGCGCGTCTGGTGAGCATGGATATCTGCGTGGACAAGCGGCACATGTGCACCCTGCGCAGCGACGGCGTGCTCATCTCCACCCCGCTGGGCTCTTCGGGCTACAGCGTTTCCGCAGGGGGGCCGCTGCTGCATCCTTCGCTGGAGGCGCTGGTTTTCACGCCGATTTGTCCTTTCCTCAACACCATTCCGCCAATGGTCTTTCCCTGTGAGCGCCATTTCCGCATGAAGCTGCTGCCCGGCACGACCGAGAGTTATCTGACGGTGGACGGGCAGGAAGGCGAAATGCTGGAAGTGGGCGACCTGCTGGATGTGACTGGCGATGTGGGCGCGATCCGCTTTCTTGGAAACGGCACGCCCTTTTTCGAGCGTCTGCGCACGCGCGGCTTTGTTACGCCGGTCGGCACCGGGGGAAAGATGTAGGCTTCTCCGGGAGGCGTATGCGCGACGATATCCCACAGAGCATGCCTGTGCGCGTGGCCGATATTCGCCACGGCACGGATGCCGTCTTTGATGCCTGGTTGTACGGTCTGCTGATCGACAACAATCTTGCCTACCGGATGAACCCGGACATCATTGCCAGTCCCGAACAGCTGGACTTTATTGTGCAGCGCCGGCAGAAAGAACAGATTTATCTGCCCTGTTCCGACGCCACCTTTGCCCTGCTGTGCGAAGGCGGCGCCGGTCTGCGTGCCCAGCAGGGCCGCGTCTGGCGCGTAGTCATGCGGCTGGTGCGGGAGGTTGCGCCGTCGCGCGCGCTGCGGCAGCGGCTGATTGCCTTTTGCCGCAACCGCTTCCGGCACTATTTGCGTCAGGACACCCTCCTGCCGACACGCCTCATGAAGCGCATGACAAATCTGGTGCTGGCGCAGGGTGAGTGGGGCGATCTCTGGCGGGATCGTCGGCGCGCGGCCAATGCGCAGCAGAATGCTCTGCTGGAATCCCCCGAAGTCAGACGGCGTCTGGACGCCATGCCCGAACGCCTGCCGGCGGATATGCCGTCGGCGCGGCGGGAAATGCGCCTGCGCGAACTGGCGCGTCTGCTGTGTCTGTCCGCTTTTTCCCGCGCCATCAACGAGCAGGGGCTTCCGCCAGATGACGCGTTTTCCCGGGTGCTGGCGCAGGCCGAGGAGCGCCTCTGCGCGCTGCAGGATGTCATGCCGCTGGAAGCGGGAGAGCGGGTTGTCCTGCTGATCTGCGATGCCGACGGCGGCATTGTTTTTGATCTTGCGGCGACACACTGTCTGGTCAGCATGGGCTTCAAGGTTATTGTGGCGCTCAAGGAAGATTTCTATTTTTATGCGCCCACGCTGGATGACGTGGAGGATGATCCCGTGCTGGCGCGCTGGTGCAAGAAGGCGCACGTGGAGCGGAATCCGCGTTTGAGCAAGAATGATCTCGTGCGTCTTCTGCGTGAGAATGATGTGCTCTTTATCAGCGACGGCACGCGCGAACGGCTGAATTTCTACCGCACGTCCATCACCTTTGCCCGGGCCTGGAAGGAAGCAGATCTGATTCTGAGCAAGGGCTGGCGCAATGCCGACATGCTGCTGGGCACAAGCCATGAGTTTACGCGGGATATTTTCTGTTTCTGGCATGACGAGGAAGGCTTTCAGGCTCGCTTCCGTCCCCGTGCCGCCGAGGCCCACAAGTTCAGCGCGCAGGATATCGCCGATCTGGCCGATGTGGTCATTACCCGTATGCGGCAGGCGCACGCCGAAGGCAGGACCGTCATGTTCTACAGCTGCATCATCGGCAGCATTCCCGGACAGACGGCAACGGCTGTTGCGCTGGTCAAGGCCTTCCTCGAATCGCTGCGCGCATCCATGGACAATGTGTTTATTGTCAATCCTACCGAGTATTTTATCGAAGGCATGGATGGCGACGACCTCATGTTCATGTGGGAGCGCGTGCAGCGCAGCGGCTATATTGACATCTGGCGCTTCCAGACCGTAGACGACATAGAGCGCAGTTTCGCCCTGCTGGGGCGTAAGGTTCCGCCGGAATGGCTGGGTAAGGACGCCACCTATTCCACAGGCTGCACCAAGGAAATGCGCATTGCGCAGGATGTGCAGCTCGCCAATCGCGAAATGCAGATTATCGGGCCTGCCCCGTCGCTGTTCCGTCGCCGCAGCGAATACGGCGTCGGAAAGTATTTTGACGCTTCCATCGTCCGGCGCTAGAGCGTTTTTGTCCTTTGAAAAAGGCAAAAACCGAGGCGGCAGCACTGCGCCGCCCGGGGCGAAAGAAGCGTTATCCCGGCAGTTTTTCTTAAAGCATCACTTGATGTTTTGGTGTTTTTAAAGGACTACTTGAAGATAGGCAAAACGGAGTACGAGAGAATGCCCGCTTATGAAGCCGTTATCGGCCTGGAAGTGCATGTGCAGCTTTCCACCGCTTCCAAACTGTTCTGTTCCTGCCCGACGAGTTTCGGGCAACCGCCCAACAGCAATGTGTGCGAAGTCTGCGCGGGCATGCCCGGTGCTCTGCCGGTCGTCAATCGTCAGGCCGTGCATTATGCCGCGCTGGTGGGCCTTGCCACCAACTGCGAAGTGCATCGCCGCTCCGTCTTTGCCCGTAAGAACTACTTCTACCCGGATCTTCCCGCCGGCTATCAGATTTCTCAGTTCGATCTGCCCATCTGCGAACACGGTCATCTTGACGTGATGGTGGACGGCAAGAGCAAGCGCATCGGCATTACCCGGATTCACATGGAGAATGATGCGGGCAAGAACATTCATGCTCAGGGCGAAAACATCAGCTATGTGGACCTGAACCGCGCCGGGACGCCGCTGGTGGAAATTGTTTCCGAACCCGACATGCGCTCCTCGCAGGAAGCCGTGGCGTATCTGAAGGCGCTGTACGGTATTGTCACCTATCTGGGCGTCTGCGACGGCAATATGGAAGAAGGAAGCTTCCGCTGCGATGCCAACGTCTCCATCCGCCCCGTGGGCGCAACAACCTTTGGCACGCGTACGGAGCTCAAGAATCTGAACTCCTTCCGCAATGTGCAGCGTGCCATCGAATATGAGATTGCCCGCCAGCAGGACGCGCTGGCCGATGGCGAAACCATCGTGCAGGAAACGCGTCTGTATGATGCCGTCAAGAACGTGACCGCTTCCATGCGCGGCAAGGAAGAGGCGCACGACTACCGCTATTTCCCTGACCCGGATCAGCTGCCTGTGGAAATCTCCGTCGAGGAGATGGAACAGTGGCGCGCCGAACTGCCGGAGCTGCCGCAGCAGCGCATGGCTCGTTTTCTGGAAATGACGGGCCTGCCCGAAGCCGAGGCAGAAGTGCTGGTACAGAGTCGCGCCCTGGCTGATTTCTTTGAAACCGCGGCAGCCGCCTCCGATGCCAAAAAGGCCGCCAATTTCATTCTTGGTCCGCTCATGCGGGAACTCAACGCCCGCGGCGGCGACTTCTCGCAATGCGCCATGACGGCCGAAGGGCTTGCCGAACTAGTGCGTCTGGTGGACAAGGGTACCATCAGCGCCAAGATTGCCAACGACATCTTCCCCGATCTGTTTGCAAGCGGGGCCATGCCGGAAGCCTATGTCAAGGAGCGCGGTCTGGTGCAGATTTCGGACTCCTCCGCGCTTGAGGCTGCCGTGGAAAAGGTCATTGCCGATAATCCGGCGGAAGTGGAAGCTTTCAAGGGCGGCAAGACCAAGCTCATCAGCTTCTTTGTGGGCCAGGTCATGCGGGCAACAAAGGGTAAGGCTAATCCTGCCATGGTGAATGAACTGTTGCAGAAAAAATTGTCGTAAGAAAGAGGGGAGAGAAGAATCCTTCTTTTCCGTCATATTGTGACAGCATAGAAAAAGGCTCTGATCCTGCGGCTATGGGATCAGGGCCTTTTTTCTGTGCTGTCCGGAAGGAGTTCTTTAGAGCGTTTCAACTTAGAGCATTTTCAGTTTGAAATGCTTTGCATTTCAAACCAT
>DXFI01000238.1 GCA_019114565.1 Candidatus Desulfovibrio intestinigallinarum
AACATATTAATATTACAATAAAAATATACTTTGGCAAGCTGATTGCATTAAAGAGAGCATTCAAAAGGATTTGTCCCGCATATGCGGGTTGTATGGAGGTTGGTCATGCTGTTTTTACTCGGTGGCGACAAGAAGACCCGCAAGCAGGATAAGCAAGGCAAGCTGTCGGATATCAGCGCTCAGGCGCGCGAAATTTTTCTGGCCGGTCGTTTCCCTGTCGTAACGACTTCCCACATGGAAGATCGCAAGATCGCCAAGGTGCTCGGTCTGGTGGCCTGCCGCGGCTTTGATTCCGACGAGGCCTTTTTCGGAATGGCCGGACGCGCCATGAGCAAAGGGGCTCAGGCCATCGTGGGCTACCAGGAAAACGTGGCCTTCCATCCCGACGGCAGCAAATATTTCTCCTGCTACGGCACGGCCGTCATGTTTGAATATGATCCCAACGACCCTGACGCCATGCCGCTCATGCTCCAGCAGCGCGTGGGCCGTCTGCCGCAGAAGGACGTCGTCCCCTATATGTAAACCCACTTCTGCCGGGCTTGTCCCGGCTGATTCCTGACGGTGAGAGCCCCCTTCCTGTGAAGGGGGGCTCTCTTTATTGGCGAACGTTCCGACGCCGGGGCATCGCAAAAAGCGACCTTGAGCGTTTTGAACATTTCAAACTATCCAGCCTGTCGCCTCGCGTTTCACCTTTTTCAAAGTTGAAACGCTCCAGGGCATTTTCAGTTTGAAATGCTTTGCATTTCAAACCATACGGCCTGTCGTTTCGCGGAAAAAGCGCAGTTTTTCCGCTCACTTTGGGCCGGGCGGCGCTGTGCCGCCGCCTCGCGTTTCACCTTTTTCAAAGTTGAAACGCTCTAAAAGCGCGTTGGGGAAAGGATGGGGGCACGGGGGAAGACTACAAGAACGCCTTTCCTTCGGAAAGGCTGGGCCCCTTGCGCGCCGGCCGCGACCGAATGGCGGCCGCAGGCCGTGCCCGTCAGGCGACGCAGGAGCCTTACGGGCATCGACAGCAGAGATAAAGGGCTTTCCTTCCCCCGGCAAGACAAGTCAGCGTTAACACGCCCTACTCTCCCGCTCGATCGCGGCACAGGGCGCAGCCCATAGCCGCAAGGTTGAACAGACCGAAGAGCAGCAAATCCCAGTGCAGCGCCGTCATGAAACCGTCCAGCGTTTCCCGGCTGACGGGCTGATGCCCCAGCACCAGCGCCAGCGTCACGGTGATGATGACCATATTGCTCAGCTGGCCCCCGGTACGTACCGCGCCGATGAGGCCGGAGGCCCTGCCGACGGCGGCATCTCCGGCCTTTTCCAGAATAATGGCCGTGTTCGGCAGCACAAAGACGGCAACGCCCGCCCCCACCAGCGCCTGCGCCAGCGCCAGCAGCCAGAGAGGGGTTTCAAGCGTCAGAAAGGCCGTTATCAGCAGACCCATGCCGCAGAGAAGAATACCCGCCGCCGCAATGCGCCCCAGCGGCCAGCGGCGGCACAGACGGGCCGTCAGGGGCGTTGCCGCCGCCTGCACCAGCGATTGCAGGGCAAGAAACAGCCCGGCTTCCCGCGCGGAAAAACCGCGCCCGGTCTGAAGATAGATACTGACGAAAAACAGCAGCCCGAAGAACGAGGCGTAGTTGATGAAGGCCGCCAGCAGCGACAGCGAAATCACGCGACAGCGGCGCAGCATCTTCAAATCCAGCATGGGCATGGCCGTGCGCAGCTCCTTGAAGCAGAACAACCCCAGAAGCGCCAGAAAGCCCGCCAGCAGAAGCATGCCCCACACGGGCGCATCCCCGATATGCGACGCGCCGAACGTCAGGCATGTCATGGCCAGGGCATAGAGAACGCAGCCGCTCCAGTCAAAGGACGCCCCTTCGGCGGTGCGCCACTCCAGCCGGACCCACAGCAGCATGATGCACAGGGCAAGCCCCCCGGCAATGGCATTGCCCCAGAAAAGCCAGCGCCAGCCGAACCAGTCCGCCACAAAGCCCGCAACCGGCGGCCCGCAGGCAATACCCGAATAGACGGCGGAACTGCTGAGGCCGATATAGGACGCCCGCATGGACGGCGGCGCTGCCGAGGCAAGCAGGGCAAGGCTGGAAGCGCTGTACAGCGCGCCCCCCAGCCCCTGAACAAGGCGCAGAAAAAGAAAAAGCGTCATATTTTCCACAAAGCCCAGCAATGCGCCGGACAGGGAAAAGATGGCCAGCCCCACAAGAAAGATACGCCGACGCCCCCAGATGTCGCCCCAAAGTCCGCCTGCCAGCTGAAAGACCGCCAGCCCGAGCGCGTAAAAGGCCCCGATAAGCCCCAGTTCGCGTGCGCTGGCGTCGAGCGAAAGACTGATGGCGGGTAGTACGGCATTGACCCCGGCCATCATGAACGGCATGAAAAACTGGGCTGCACATACGGCAAGCAGCAGCCAGCGATGTTCCCGGCAGACACTCATGGACATTTCCGTTTTCAAACTGTGCGACCTGTCGTTTCGCGGGAAACTGTGGTTTTCCGCTCACTTCGGGCCGGGCGGCGCTGTGCCGCCGCCTCGCGCTGTACCTTTTTCAAAGGTAAAACGCTCTAAAAAAAACGGCTCTCGAAGTCGAGAGCCGTAAGCCTTGGCGGAAAGGGAGGGAGACTAACGACAAACTCAACGCACTAAAAACAAAAAGTATTTTTCATCTATAAAAAATCTATACCCCGAAATATACCACCAATTTTTTTTGTCACCCCATTTTTGCCATAGTTAGCCTGTGTTGTGGCACACAACTTGCTTTTAAATCAGCCGCCAACTTGGCATGAACCTGGCATCTACTCACTATGATTTTTGTGAGCTTCCATGAGGAATACGAAGTGCCCGCGCGGGGCCTTCTCGCTTGCCAAGTCCTCCGCCAGTGGATACAAAAAAAGGGCAGGGGGTGCAACCGACACCCCCCGCCCGGCGGGACAGTTCCCCGGAACTTCAAGTTCTCAGTTCTTCTGCCCCGGCAAGAGTTCGCACCTCCTGCCGGGGCCGCTTGTTATCTACGTTTCATCAAGTAGACAAACAGAGCCACGATAACGCCGGCCACAACTTGCGCGGCTACGTCCAGCAGGAACTGCTCCATCTGGGCATCCTCCTTTACCGGAGAACTGCCCCGGAGCCGTTCTAGCATCATCCTTTCAGGCAAACAACTGCCGGAAGCACACGCCTGCTTCATGCGCTATTCCTTCTTGCCAAGTCTGCCGCCAGTGGATACAAAAAAAGGGCAGGGAGTGCGTCAACACCCCCCGCCCGCGGGACAGTCCCCCCGGAATATCTCATTCCAAAGTTTTCTGCCCCTGTAGGAGTTCGCAGCTCCTACAGGGGCAACCTTTTTATCTACGGTTCAACCAGTAGACAAACAGGGCCACTACCACACCCGCAGCGGCTTGCGCTGCGGCGTCCAGCAGGAACTGCGCCATATGGGCAACCTCCTTTACCGGAAGGGCTGCCCCGCTGGTCTTCTAGCATCATCCATTCAGGCAAACAAGACGACTACCGGAAGCCGCCGCCGCGGGCGATGACGGACGAGGGCGGCAAAAAGAACTCCCGCCGCTGCTGCTTCCTCATGCGCCGTTCCATGCGGCGCAGGCTGCCCGGACTCATCCACTCTTTTACATGGTACAGAAGCGCATAGTTCAGGGCTGTGCGCGTGTGCCACATGTTCACGAAAGGCGCATTGTCCAGAGCCGTAGTGATGAACTGATCGCGCGCCTGCTTCGGTTCGCCGTGGAAAAGTAGAGCCGGAACCTTCGCCGCACTCTCAACCATGCCGGCAACCGGCCCGGCCAGGGACGCTATGCCGCTGTTGCCGAAGCGGGACACTTCGCCAAAAAGATAGTCCCCGAAGATACCGAGGCCGCCGGATTGCAGACAGGCGGCAATCCATGTTCCCTTGTCGCGCGGATCGCGGGGCTTCTGGCCACGGGCAAGGTCTTTCAGCGTCATAGCGGCATAGCCGAAGGAAACGGCCAGCATGGCAAAGCCCAGCACGCCCGGCATATCACGGGAAAGGGCGTCGGTCACGGTCCCGGCTCCGAAGCCGTAGCGCATACCCGACTGACGCGAACCGCGAACCCAGCGGCGGCCGCCAAGTACCCGCTGCATATAGGCAATGGGAAAGCTCTTGAACTGCGACAGGAAGCGCCAGAACTCGCCCGGATATGTCCCCCGGCGCAGGCCCTGCCGCGTGATGGCCCGCACGGCGTCGTCCGGCTCCAGAATGGCGAAGCCCGTTTCATCGGTCAGCATGGCCAGGGCGTCCGTCCGCACTCGCTCCCGCAGGCGGGCAAGTTCCGCCTCCCGCGCGGCGGCAAAGCGGGCCGCCTGCTCCGGATCGGACGGCGGCTCTCTGCGCAGGCGCTCCGGCAGAAGGGCTTCCAGCTTCGCGGCATCGGGCGGCACGTCCACCGGCAGGAAACAGCGGCGGCCTTCCTCATCTACTGCCGTCATGCTGCGCAGCACGTCCCAGCGGGCAGCGTCCACGCCGTGCCATTCCAGCATGGCGCGCACGTCGGGATGCAGCGCGTCCCAGCCGTGCGCGGCGGCCTCTCCCAGATGGCGGGACAGCCACAGGCCATAGCCCGCCTTGCCCTGCTCCGTTATCCAGTTGAGGCCCGTCCAGCGGAAAAGCCAGTTCTGCGCGCGGGCAATCCTGCCGATCATGTCGCCGTCCGTATCCCATGCGGCGGCCATGCTGCCCGTCAGTGCGTCCAGAAAGGCCCCGGCCTGCCCGGCCGCGGCGCGGCGCGTGGGGCCGTCCCGGTAGTTGTCCATGTATTGCAGCACGCTTTTTACAACGGCCTCCGGCCATGTCACCCCATTGCAGCGCATGGATGCCGCCTTGATAAAGACATCCGACGTGGCCGACAGGGCCGCGCCGCCCAGCTTGCTGAGGGTCTGCGTGGCCCGCAGGATATAAGAGACTTTGGCCAGCGTGGGAAAGACGCATTCGTTGGCCTCCCCCGTCAGCTCGGCAAGCTGCTTTGCCGTGGCCCCGGTAGTGGGGCCGATGCCGCGCGTCATGGTCGCGTCCAGCTCGCGTTCCAGTGTCTGCCGCGTCGCATGGTCAAGCGTCGTGTCGGCATGGACGCGCGCACGCTCGTCATCTATCAGCCGCCGCACGGTCTGTTCCGGGTTCGGCCCGAGACGCTCCATGAGCGCCACGGCCCGCGCCATGCGGTCAAGGTGCTGCAGCACGGCGTCAAACAGGTTGCCCGCGCCGAAACGGTCATTGTAGGCGACGGCATCCCTGCCGCTCTTGAAATGCAGTTCGCGTGAATGCTCCAGCGGCGCGGCCACGTCGCGGCCTTTGGCCGTCCTGCCGCCGGAAGCGGCAAGAAAGGGATTCTTGCCGATGGTCAGAGTATCATAGATGCCGGAGAGAATTTCCCGCACTTTGTCGGCGTCGGCGGCGTCGCGTCCGAAAGTCCGCTCCATGTCCAGCCGTGGCAGAATCTCCTTTTGCCAGGCATCCGGCCCGGCCCTGAGCAGTTTTTCCGCGTCGTGCCGCTGCGGCGTCCAGCCCTCAAGGCGGCCCATGCTGCCGCCGGCAAGGTTGAAACGCTGCCGCGCCGCCTCGGCATAACGGGCCATGCTGTCCGCCGTGCGCCGCGCCAGCGGTTCCGCCGCCGCTTCCGGTTCGCGCATGGCCACGATCACGGCGTCGTGAAAAGACTTGTCTTCACGCAGCAGGCGCAGGACGCCGCCCCGGCCGAGTTCGTCCGCGCCGATGCCGTCCAGCTCCCGCGCCAGCGGATCGGCCCAGGACGCAAAGACGGCCCGCCGCTGCGCGGAAACGGACTGCCGCGCGCCCGTGAAGCGCCGCGACCTGCCCACAAGTACGGCTTGCAGCCCGTCCAGAAAACCGAAGCCCTCGGCCTGGGCGCGGCGGATGTCCTGCAGGGCCTCGGCCCGGCGCACGGCGGACAGCATGGCCCGCCGCCGCTTCAATGCCGTAGCGCGCTCCACCTCCGGCGCGCGGGCCTGCCATGCCTGCGCCAGTGCCTCCGGCGTAAGGCGGCCTTCCGCCCGCAGGCGCTTCTTTTCCTCCATGAGGGCGTTCACGATGTCCGCCGCCTGTTCTTCCGTCGCTCCCGCGGAAACGGCGGCGCGGATGCAGTCCGCTCTTGAGGCCATGCTTATTCCTCCACCGTCCAGGCACAATTCAGGGTTTCACGTCCAAGGGCTTCGGTACTTTCCGCATCCGTGCGGGCGCTGGCCAGCTCCTCGGCATCGGCCGCGCCGCGCGCTTCCAGCTCGTCCAGGCCCTGGCGCAGGGCCTCGTCCTGGTTGGCCAGCGCCTGCGACTCCGCCCGCCGGGCTTCGTCCGGCGTCATGCGCGGCGGGGCGGGAGGCTCCGCGGCGGTCGAAAAATCAGGGGAAAGCCCGTCCATATCTTCCACATGCAGGTTGACGCCCGCGCCTTCCTCTGCCAGTCTGGAAGTCACGGGAGGGGCCGCGGCCTCTGCCTGTATGGGCGATCCTGATTCCCCTGTCATTGATTGGGCAGGTAACTTTGAGGGGTCGCCCTTTTTTGCTCTCCAGCCCTCGACATCGGCATTGATGTTGTAAAAAAGATTCCCTTTGGCATCCTCCGCCAGCATGACGCCCACAAGACGCGGCGAGCCGTCCAGCTCCACCACGTTTTCCACCCAGTGAAACCGCACGAAGCCGTCCTTGCGCGGCTTGTTCACCGCTTCCGTGCTTTTCAGGGTGGACGTTTCTATGATCTCCCGCAGCTTCGGAAAGAGCTTCCACTTGTCGGCATCCGCGCCCGTGCTTTGATTCTTGCGCCAGCCCTTGCGCGAAAAGCGCACAGGGCGCTCCAGTTGCGGCTGGATGACGGGCTTGCCGCTTTCGCTCTCCAGCTTCAGCGCGTCGTGACAGGCCTTCGCGGCGGCGATGTACTCCGGCAGCCCCGCCCCTTCCGGTACGCCAAGGTCTTCACTGCGGACAACCACGGGATTCGACATCCCGCGCTCCGTCCGTTCCAGCACCCCCGCCTCCCTGAGGGCGTCGCCCACGTCCACGGGCCGGGCGGCGGCGATGTCGTCCAGGGCGGCGTCCGTGGCGGCGGCGAGCGCGCGCCGGTCGCCCGCCGTCAGGGTTCCCCGCAGGGCGTCGTTGTCCGCGTTGCGCGCGGGCGCGGCGAACATGCGGCTGAAGACCTCCCGCATGGCCGGGGAAATGTGCAGCCCGGCGTCGTCCATCTGGCGGTAAATATTGAGGAACCACTGCCGCAGGCGTTCGAACACGCCGCGCAGTTCTGCCGTGGGGGCTATGCCTTCCAGCAAAAAGCGTTCTCCGGCACGGGCGAATTTCTCCTCCATGTCCCGCGTCCAGGGCTTGCCCGGTTCCACCCCCACAAAGGCCTCGATGCGCTTCCAGTCGTCCACAAGATAACGCGGCGCATCGGGGCGCACGGCGCTTTCCGCCATCTCGCGCCGAAAGATGTGATACAGCTCATGCGGCGCGCTGGAGGCGTCCGCCGCGCGGAAAAACTCGATGACCGCCCGCCCGTCCTCCCGCGCGTCGAAGAGGATGCGGGCGCGGGGCCGGTCGGCGGACTGATACATGTCAGGGAATGTTTTTTTTAACTTGACAAGGTCAGCCTCGGTAAGTACGCTTTTTGCATCAAGAGCGTTGGAAAGAACCCAAAGGGAATTGGACCCGGAGGAAGTGTTCCAGCGCTCTTCTTTTTTTCTGTTCACATAGAGCAGATTGCCCGCCTGCGTTTCAAACCATTTGTTGTTTGGAACGCCGTTTTTTTCCTTGCTGTACGCGCTGGTCAAGATATGGATCGAGGCAAAGTCATGTTGCGCATCCAGATGAACAGGAAGAACGACATTCGCGCCATTGGCGTCCGTCACGTCCACCATGAAGACAAGACGCCCGGCAACAGAATTCGATCTGAATACAGCAATAGGGTCAGCCAGCGCTGAAGGGAGCTGCTTCAAAATGCTGGCATCGATATTCGTATGCGCATGATGCCCTTTCTTTGCCTTGCCGGGAAACATGCCGTCAAAAACATGGGGAGCGGCATAGACTTCGCGAAATTTCGCCCCCAGAAGATGAAACACCAGCGGAGTTTGCGAAAGCATGCGCTGCGCTTTTTCAGGCTTTGCTTTCAGTCCGTCCACAAGGCCTGCCCAGGCTTCAGCCTCCTCAGCCAGTTTCTCCGCCGCCGACCTGACCGTCTGCCCATGAAAGAGCGCCGCTCCACTTCCCGCTTCGGCTCCCGTCGCCGTGCGGTACTTCGGCAGGCGCTCGCGGTAATAGTCTTCCGGACTGGCGTGGAAATCCACAGCCCAGCGCCGCGCCCGCGCGTCGAAAAGCGCCGCCGCCGCGTGGGATTCCTCTGCCGCCGAGTCAGGATCGGCCCCGGCGGCCACTCGTGCCCGTGCCATATTGCGCGCGTGTTCGCGCATGAGGCCGCTTCCCCTGTCCTCAAGCGCTAATTCAAGCATATCCGCCGGATCGGGCATGACCGACGCCGCGGATTCGGGCGCGTTCCTTGCGGCCGAACGCCGGGCCAGCGCGCCGCCGCCCGCGCCGAAGACGGAACCGAGCACGCCCCCGGCCAGCACGTCCAGCGCCAGATCGGCAAAACCCACATCCTCCCCGCGCGACGCCAGATCGGGCAGCACGACGGCATCCGCCAGCGCCGTGGAGACCGCGCCCTCGACGGCCCCGGCCCGCGCTCCGGCAAGCACGGCCTTGCCCAGCGAGCCGGCCGTGCGGGCGGCCTTCAGACCGCCGCCAAAGGGGATGAAGTTCACGGGGTCGGGCAGGGAGCCGAGCAGGGAAGCCCCGAAGCCCAGCGCCATGTTCCCCAGACCGTCGTAGCGTTCGCTCCCGGCGGCAATGAGGCGGTCGCGGCGGCGGCGTTCGTCGAAGTTCTCCGCCATGATGCGCGCCCGCGTGGGCGTCATGTCCGGGCGGTAGGGTATCTCCTTCCTGTACCAGGGCGAGGCTTTCCAGTCCCGTTCCGTCAGGGCGTGGGTGTGGGGAGCCCCGGCGTCCTTCGCGCCGGAGAAATCCAGCGCGTCGGTCAGGGCCTCCCCCATCTCGTCGCCCATGCCCGCCGCCGCGCGCCGCAGCATCCATGCGGCATCGCTTTCCCCCGCGCCCGCCTCGGCCCGGGCGATGTCCGCCGCCTCCATGAAGCGGGCGGACGTGGTGCGGTCAAAGCCCGCAGCGACCTGGGCGGACAGCCATTCCCCGTAGCCGGGCGGCGCGCCGCGCCGGACGATCTCCTCTGGTTCGATGCCGGGCCTGCTCGCGAAAACCTGTTCAAACAGCATCAGTTTTCCTCCTTCCCGAAAAGCCGCCCGTACAGGCCCGTGATGCCGTCCATAAGCGCGTTGCGGCGCTTCCCGGCGATCTCCGCCAGTTCCGGCAGGGAAAAGGCCACTGGTTTCCCGTCGCCGTAGAACACGGGCAGGCCGGACACCTCATCCACCAGATGCACGCCTGCGCCATCGGCGGAGGAGACCCAGACGCCGGATGCCGCCGCATGCCTGAGGGCGCGCTCCGCGTCCCGCCTTTCCGACGGCGTGGCGTATCCGGCTCCCTCTTCCGGCAGTTCCGCTGTCAGCCGCCGCGCGACTTCCTCCCGCGCGGTTTCCGCCGCCTCGGCCAGATCGTCCACATCCCAGCCGTCCGGCAGGCTCCCCTTCGGCACGAGCAGCATGTGCCCGCCGCCTTCGTCGGGGTCGGCCTCAACGGAGATATCGAAGGGCTTCGCGGCCTCTTCCGGGTCCACGCCCATGAGCGTCGCGTTGGTCAGCGTTTTTTCCCACGATCTCGCCAGATCCCGCGCCGCCGCATTGTCCGGGAAACGGCGGGACATGGCCGCAAGTCCCTGTATGAAGTCCAGTCCGGCCACGGCGTCCGCCGCCGAGGCTCTGGCGTCGCTGTTCACGCCGGGGATGTCGTCGGGTTTGGCCGTGGCGGCGGCCAGCAGAGCGGAGGCCTTCGAGGGCGACAGCCTGTCCAGTGCCGTCCCCAGGGAGACGACTGGCGCGGGCAACTTGGCCTCCGTGGCCGCCGCCGTGAAATACGGCCCGTAGTCCGCGCGCATTTTGGCCAGCAGGGCCGGGCGCTCCAGCGGATCGGCTTGCGAAAAGGCGCGTTCTATGTCCGCCGCCTGCGTCTTGCTCAGCACGCGCGGGGTGAAGGAAAGCCCCTTTCCCAGCACGGCCTGCGCTTCCAGCAGACGGCGCGTGCGCTCGGCGGATGACAGGCCCTCCGGCAAGAGTTCGGGCCTGGCCTGTGCCGTGAAGGCAGCCGGGTCGTCCGTGAAGGCCTTCATGCGCCGTGTGACGGCGCTTTCCGCATCGGCCCGCAGGGAGAGGACATCACGCGCGTCCTCCGGCGTCAGCCGGGCGTCAAGGGCCTTCATGACGGCCTCGCGCTGCTCGGTCAGCGGCCTGTCGGCATGCAGGCGCATGCCCTCGAACACCTCCCGCCGGACCTCCAGCCGCGCCCGCAGTTCCCGCCCCTTTTCGGCGTCGAGGCGCGCCACCTCCTCCACGAGGGCGCGCGCCGCCTCAAAATCCCCGGTGGCCGAACCGTAAGCCGCCGCATCGGCAAAGCCCTCGCTTGCGGCATTGGCCCGTGCGCGAGCTTTTCGCCGTGTTTCCTCAATGGCCCCTTCAAGCTGCATGGCTGCTTGCAGGCTCATTCCGTTGACGCCGCCAGCCCCGGAGATGCCGCCCAGAATGTCGTCGGCCTCACGTTGCAAACGCCGCTGTACCGAGGCCCGCACCTCCGGCGTGGAAGAGCCAAAGCGCGTGGCTCGCTCGTCATAGGCGGCGCGCACAAAGTCGGCGTCCGTCATGCCGTCGCGCCATACTTTTTTGAAAATGCCCGCCGCTCCCTCGGCCCCGTGCTGGACGGCCGTACTCCAGACCATCTGCTGCAAGGCCGGAGACTGCCGCACGGCCTCCGCAGCTCCGGCAGGCAGGGAACGCACGGCAGGATCGAAAAATTCACGCTGCGCGAACTCGTGTTCCCACTCGGCAAAGCCGGGCGTCTGCGCCGCCTGCTTCCACGCCTCCGGCATGGCCCCGGACTTGCTGCCGGTATCCGCAGGCCCGGCGGCCCGCAGGCGCTGCGCCACCGCCGCGGCCTCGCCTCCCTTGCCGTCAAGGTAGCGCAAAAAGCCCTCAAGGCTGCCCTGTTTGCTTGAGAGCTGCCACTTGCCGTAGGACGTGCCGCCTGTGCCGTCGTAGCCTATGGCCGCGCTGCCTTCCGCGCCGCTCTCGTAGCGCGCCGAGATGTCCCCCGGATGCGCGGGGCCGGACTTCCAGCCCTGCAACAACGCCGACGCCGCCGACAAGTCTCCGCGCTGGATCCACGCAAGGCCGCGCCGGAGCTGCACGGCGCTCGCCAGCTCCCGCATGTCCGCCGTTGCGTCCAGCCCCCGCGCCTCCAGCGCCCTGCCGTATTCCGCAAGCTGAAAATCAAGCCACGCGCCGTTGCCGGGGTCGCTTTCCGCATCGGCCAGCAGCTGCGCCTTCTGCCCTTCCAGCACGCTGTTTTCCCAGAGCCTGCGCTGTTGCGCCGCGTAGGACAGCCCCTGTTCCGACGCCCGCAGCCCCTCGGCGGCAAGACGACCGCCAAGCAGGCCCCGGAAAACTTCGTTTTCGGCTCCGTCAAAAGCCTCCAGATGCCGCCCGGCAATTTCCGCGAACTTCTCCCGGAAGTCCTTTCCGGCCTCCAGGGCGTTGCCGCCCTGATGCTCCTGCATATAGGCCGCCTGCCATTCGGAAAACTCCTGCCGCGCGGCCAGCAGGCTTTCATCCATGCGCGTCTGCTGCGTCAGCACATGTTCCCGCGCAAGCACTTTTCCCGTCTGCTGAATTGCGCCTTGCAGCGAGGTCAGAAGCTCCCGCGCGGCCCTGTCCGCTCCCTGCGGCGGCGCGGTTATCCGCACGGCTCCGGGCGTGTTCAGGGTGGTCGCGCCTGTCTGCCGGCGGTATTGCTGCAAACGGGACATCAGCGCCCCCCTTTCGGCCGTCTGGCCAGCGCCCGCAGTTTGCCGAAGCGGCGCGCGGGCCGCCTCTGTT
>DXFI01000239.1 GCA_019114565.1 Candidatus Desulfovibrio intestinigallinarum
TGGGGGAAGGATGGGGGGCCCGGGGGGAAGGAAACACCCTTGCGCGCTAGCCAAGGGGGTTTCCTTCCCCCCGGAAGAATTATTCAGAACCCACCTAGCTTTTGTTCTTGCCCGAAGCGCCGCGCAGCTTGGCGTCGGGGTAGGCGATGCGCTGGTGGAAAATGCCGGTCAGAATCCGCTGGAAGCTTTCGCTCAGGTAGTGAAGATCGCGGAAGGTCAGTTCGGATTCATCCAGCTGTCCTTCGGAGAAGATGCCCTTGATGATGCCGTCGATATGGGTGCGCAGGCGGGCGGGCGTGGGAGCCGTCAGCGTCCGGCTGGAGGCTTCCACCGAATCCGCCAGCATGAGAATGGCGGCTTCCTTGCTCTGGGGGCGCGGCCCCGGATAGCTGTAGTCTGATTCGCGGGCCTTTTCGCCGAGGTTGAGGGCCTTCTGATAGAAGTAGCGGATGACGCGCGTACCGTGATGCTGGCGGATGATGTCGGTGATATCCTGACCGAGATTGTAATGCTCGGCCAGTTCCGTTCCCTTCTTGACGTGGGAAAGGATGATGAGGGCGCTCATGGAGGGCGCGAGGCGGTCATGCTTGTTGGGGCCGCCGAACTGGTTTTCGATGAAATATTCGGGATAGGACAGCTTGCCCGCATCGTGGTAGAGGGCGGCGACCTTGCACAGAAGGCTGTTGGCTCCGATGGCCTTGGCTCCGGCTTCCACCATGTTGGCCACGACCAGCGAGTGGTGATAGGTGCCGGGAATGGTCACCATGAGCTCCTGCATGAGCGGCTGTTCCAGACTCATGAGCTCCATGAGGCGGAAACGCGTACTGTAGCCGAAAATAAGTTCCAGAACAGGGCTGACGGCAAACAGGACAATCAGGGTCAGCAGGGAGTTGATGCCTACGGCGCACAGCTGGGCCGGAATTTCCCACAGAGGCGTCTGGAGCAGCGCGGCGGCCCCGAGCCAGATGATCATCTGACCGCCGGCCAGCGGGAACAGGCCCCAGATGACATCGGGGCGATTCTGGGCGCTGGTGACGATCCAGGTGGCCAGCATGGCGCTGAGGAAGTGATAGAAGAAGAAGGACACGTCCGCCTGCAGCATGAGCATGCAGAAGAAGCAGAGCAGCAGCCCCATGCTGCAATAGCGGCGGGCGGCAAAGACCATGGCCACCAGCCCCACGCCGCCCGAAATGGGATAGGCAATGGAGGCTATGGTCATGAAATTGTAGCTGTCGAGACGCAGCCCCAGCAGATAGACGCCCTTGGCCCCCAGGCCGAACAGGATCAGCACAAGGGAAATGAGCAGCATGTCCTTGCAGCGCAGGGGCGTGCCGGGCTTGCCGCTGGGAGCCACAAAGAAGCCGATGGACAGCACCAGAGAAATGAGAAAGGCCCCGGCGACGACATTCCAGCGGACGGGGTCCGAGGCGGTTTCGTACAGACTCTGCAGCTTGATCTGCTGTTCGCGGCTGACGCGCTCGCCCTTGCGCACGAGCATCTCGCCCTTCTGGAGCTGGTAGTAGACGGGCTCCACATTCTGCACCACGGCGGCGGCGCGCTTTTGCGTCGCTTCCCTGTTGAGCGTCAGCGAGGCGGACAGGGAGGAAATCATCAGATTGCTGATGGCCCGTCGGGCGGAGTCGCTGAGGCCCGGCGTCTGCTGGAGCTTGCCGGAAATTTCGGCCAGGAAGGACGGAAGATCGGGCAGAGCCACAATATCGGGCCGCAGCAGCTCCGTGCCGTTATCCAGATTGCGGATAATGGCTCCGGAGCGCCCCACGCGCGAGGCGCGTACGTCGCCTACCAGACCCTCGGCCATGCGGTCGCGGATCAGGGGGAACAGCGTGTTGATGATGACCGCCTGAATCTCCGGCTGCGCAAGATAGGGCATGACTTCATCAGCCACCGCCGGCGGCAGATCGCTTTTGAAGTGCTGCACCGGGGAATCGGCGGGCGCTTCGCCGGTGGTGGTGTTGAGCTGCTGGAAGACGGCAAGCAGACGATGCTGGAAGGTCGCAAAGGCGTCCATGCTCAAGTCATAGACGGGCGGCTGCAGCATCTCCACCTGTTTGCGGCGGGCCTTGGTGGCCTGCGTGTCCTCGACCAGCAGATCGCGGTCGGCTTCCACATCGTGCTCGGCCACCTGCCCGGCAACGTACATCTTGCGGGCACCTTCAAAATTGGCGCCTGCAAGCAGCGACAGCAGCAGGAGCGTACCGATGAGAACCCACAGGCCTTTCCCGGCATTGTGGCGCGCATGAATGGTGCGCCACAGCATGCGGGCGCTAGAGGGGCGCGGAGGCTTTTTCTGATGCGTCATAGGCGTTCACGATGGCGCCGACAAGGGGATGACGTACGACGTCCGTCTTGCTGAAATGATGAATGGCAAGGCCCGGCACATCATGCAGGACCCTGAGGGCATGAATGAGACCCGAGCGACCGTCCCGCTCCCCGGGCTGTACGGGCAGATCGATCTGCGTCGCGTCGCCGGTGACGACGACGCGCGAGCCGAAACCCATGCGCGTAAGGAACATCTTCATCTGTTCCCTGGTGGTGTTCTGCGCTTCGTCCAGAATGATGAAGGCATCGTTGAGCGTGCGCCCGCGCATGAAGGCCAGCGGGGCAACCTCGATGGTGCCGACCTCCATCATGGCGGCAACCTTGGCCTGCGGCATCATGTCGTGCAGGGCGTCATAGAGAGGCCGGAGATAGGGGTTCACCTTCTCCGCCAGATCGCCGGGCAGAAAGCCCAGCCGCTCCCCGGCTTCCACCGCGGGGCGGGTCAGCACAATGCGCTTGACCTTGTGCTGCTGCAGCATGTTCAACGCCATGGCCACGGCAAGATAGGTCTTGCCGGTACCGGCCGGTCCTACGGCAAAAACCATTTCATGCCCGCGCAGGAGATTGAGGTAGGTCTTTTGCGCCAGATTGCGGGCCGTAACCGTCTTGCGCGGCGTGGCGACAAAAACGGCTTCCTTATAGATCTGACGGAGATTGACCCCGGGATCGGCGGTCAGCATGGCATAGGCGCGGGAAACGTCCTGCCCGCTGATTTCCATGCCGCCGCGCGCCAGTTCATACAGCTGCAGAAAAAGATTGCAGAGCCGCCGGCGGACAATCTGATCCGGCGTATCAATATAAAGTCCGGCGCCGCAGGTTGCGAGTCTGGCGCCGCTGGCGGCGGCGAGAATATCCAGATGGGCATTGCGGGGGCCGAACAGAAGGTTTGCGGCATGGGGATCGTCGAATTCGAGCGATTCCTGCGAAGATGATGGGGCTTGCATGGGAGACACTCTAGTGCATTTGCCGGGCGCTGTCCATGTTTGGCACGACAGGATATTGTTTTGGCCCGCTCCTTGCATAATTCGAGACAAATTCGAGAAAAGGAAGTTTTTTCCGTTTTTAGTCAAGAGATTAACAGGAGCCCACCATGTCGTCCATTAACGGCCTTGGCGCCTATTCCCCCTATATGCAGTACAACTGGCAGAGTGCCTCTTCTTCCTCTTCGTCCCTCGGCAATGCCCAGACCGCGCTCACGAGCATGAGCGGGCAGGGCATGCTCGGGCAGATTTCCAGCATGGTCGAGCTGACGCGCTATGCTATGGAACAGATGGGACTCGATGACAACGACAGAGTGACCTTTTCCCAGATCAGCAAGTATCGCAACGAGTTGAGCCAGTCGTTCGATACGGAGCTGCGCTCCGCCCTGTCCGCTGCCGGCATTCAGAACATGAACGGCCTTACCTTCACCCTGTCCCCGAGCGGCAGCATCACCGTTCAGAGCGACAACGCGTCGGACAAGCTGGCTGCTCAGGCGTATATTGACGCCCACCCCGAGCTGGGACAGAGCCTGATTAAGGGGATCAGCGACGAAGGCGTGACGCTGACCAGCACCGTCAGTTTCCGTCTGAGCGGCAGCAGCTTTATTGTTCTGGAGCCGGAAGCTGAAGATTTGACGGTGGCGCTGGGCGACAATGCCGAGCTTTCGGACAAGCTGCGCGAAGGTCTGGAGGCGCTGGGCGTGGAAATGGGCGACGGCCTGGGCCTGAGCTTCAACGAAGACGGTCAGCTGGTGGTCGATCCCGATACTCCCAATGCCGAAGCCGCCAATGCCTGGCTGGCCGAACAGACGGAGCTGACGGACGAGCTGAAGAAGCTCATCGCCGATGCCGGCGCGGATACCGAAAGCGTGACGCTTACCCTGCCCGCTTCGGGCAGCATGACGGCGGAAGTGGCCCCGCAGGGGAACAAGGACCTTCAGGAGAAGCTCCAGAAGGCTCTGGACGAAGCGGAACTGGGCCAGTCCCTGCGCGACGGTCTGAAGGCGGAAGGGCTGATCGGCGCGAGCGGCAGTCTGTCGCTGAGCTTTGACGCCGACGGCAATCTGGTGGTTGATCCCGAAACGGAAAACGCCGAAGCCATCAATGCCTGGCTGGCCGAGCAGACGGAAGCTGTGGACGCCCTGCGCGCCGCATGCAAGGAAGCGGGGGTGGATGAGACCAAGGCTTCCTTTACCCTGACCGCTGCCGGCGAACTGCAGGCCTCCGTTTCCGGGCAGCAGGCAGGCAAGGACGAACTTGACGCCGCGCGCGCCGCGTTTGCCAAGATGAGCGACGAAGCCAAGAGTCTGCAGGACGGTCTGGCTGCTCTGTCCATTGACCTTGACGCGGAATTCACCATCAAGATCAACAGCGACGGCACTGTCACCATCGGCGGCGTGCATCCCGATGTTGAAAAGATTCAGAAGGTCTTTGACAACAACAAGGATCTGGTCAAGACCTACAGCCAGATTGAGGCGCTTGCCGGTCTGGATGAAGCGCGCGCCGCCATGAATATTTCGCCGTCGGCCATGCGCAAGACGTTGCAGATGGAGAGCATTGCGGCGGCATGGTGGAGCGGCAGCATGAGCAACTCCTATTTCGGGACGTACAGCGGCCAGAACGGGCTCAGCCTGCTTTCCGGTCTGAATATGAATATTTAGAGCGTTTCAACTTTGAAAAAGGTGAAACGCGAGGCGGCGGCACAGCGCCGCCCGGCCCAAAGTGAGCGGAAAAACCGCGTTTTTTCCGCGAAACGACAGGCCGTATGGTTTGAAATGCAAAGCATTTCAAACTGAAAATGCTCTAGAAAAAAATT
>DXFI01000027.1 GCA_019114565.1 Candidatus Desulfovibrio intestinigallinarum
GCCGCCGCCTCGCGTTTCACCTTTTTTCAAAGTTGAAACATTCTAAAAGCGCATTAAGAAAGACTTGTGTCCCACATGCCCGCAAACGAATAGCGGGTTTTGGGGAGGATGGGGGAGTTTGAGGGGGAAGGAACACCTTTTTGCCGCAAGCAAAAGGGGTTCCTTCCCCCTCAAGAGCCCCGCAAAGAGTCCTGAATCCGAACCGCCGCGTCCGCTTGCCAAGCGCCCCTGACGCGCTTACTTACAGCCCATGAAAAACGTACACGAGTGCATCCATATAGAAAAAGCCCGTCAGCACAACCTCAAGGACATCGACATCGACATTCCCCGCGATGAACTGGTGGTTATCTGCGGGCCTTCCGGTTCCGGCAAGTCCACGCTGGCCTTTGACATCGTCTATGCCGAAGGACAGCGGCGTTATGTGGAATCCCTTTCAGCCTATGCGCGCCAGTTCCTGCCGCAGATGGACAAGCCCGCCGTAGGCAAGATTGAGGGCCTGTCGCCCGCCATCTCGCTGGAGCAGCAGAGCACATCGCGCAATCCCCGCTCCACCGTGGGCACCGTGACGGAAATCCACGACTTCCTGCGCGTCTTCTTTGCCCGTCTGGGACGCATGTACTGCCCGCAATGCGGCCGCCCCATTGAGGCGCGCTCGCCCGACGAAATCATCGCCGACATTCTGGCCCTCCCGCAGGGGGAAAAGTTCATGGTGCTGACGCCGCTGGTCGAACGCCAGAAAGGCACGCATCAGGACAGATTCAAGAAACTGCGCGCCGAAGGCTTCGCCCGCGTACGCGTGGACGGCGCGTTCTATACGCTCGACGACGTGCCCGCGCTGGACAAAAACAAGCGGCACGACATCGATCTCGTGGTGGATCGCCTCGTCAACAAGGACGGCATCCGGGGGCGGCTGGCCGATTCCGTGGAACTGGCCCTGCGCCACGGCGACGGTCGGCTGATTGTTCACCGTCCGGGCCTGCCCGCCGGGGAGCAGGATGTCATGCACTCCACCACCTCGGCCTGCGCGCACTGCCATGTCTCCCTGCCCGCGCCCAGCCCGCAGCTCTTTTCCTTCAACAGCCCGCAGGGCGCCTGCCCGCGCTGCGTCGGCCTCGGCACGGTCGATTACTTCGAGCCGCGTCTCATCGCGCCCAATCGCGGCCTGTCGCTGCGCAAGGGGGCGCTGCTCCCCTGGGCCGAGGGGCGTCTGTTTGAACGCTACGCGGATGCGCTGGCGGCTCTTGGCACGCGCTGCGGCTTCACTCTCGACACGCCTCTCAGCGACTTTGACGATACGGCGCTTGCCCTGCTCTTCTACGGCGAAGACGCGCACGGCAAGCCCGCGGGCTCCGTCTCCGGCCTGCGCCGCAACTGGATGGGCGGCAACGTGGCGCTGGATGCCGCGGGCGACAGTCAGAGCGCCGTCTTTGCGCAGCAGCAGTCCGAACAGGCCCGGCTTGACGTAACGGCCGAGCGTTGGCCCGGCGTCATTCCCCTGCTGGAAAAAGGCATGCAGTACGGCGACGCCTGGCGCGAAGTGCTGGCCCGCTTCCGCCAGTCCACCGAATGCCCCGACTGCCACGGCGCGCGCCTGCGCCCGGAAGCCCTCGCCGTGCGCGTGGACGATCTGGATATTGCCGCCTTCTGCTCCCTGTCCGTAGAACGCGCGCTGCGCTGGCTGGATCAGCGGGATTTTACAGGCCGCTTTGCCCTCATTGCGGAACCGCTGCTCAAGGAGCTGCGCCACCGCCTGACCTTCCTGCGTGACGTGGGGCTGGAATACCTCTCTCTCGGACGCGCCATGTCCACCCTCTCCGGCGGCGAAGCCCAGCGCATCCGCCTGGCCTCGCAGCTGGGTTCCGGCCTGGTGGGCGTCACCTACGTGCTGGACGAGCCCTCCATCGGCCTGCATCCCCGCGACAACGAACGTCTGCTCGGCACGCTCCGCTCCCTCCAGAAGCGCGGCAATACCGTGCTGGTCGTCGAGCATGACGAGGCCACCATCTGCGCCGCCGATACCGTCATCGAGCTGGGGCCCGGTTCCGGCGAACAGGGCGGCCATGTGACCTTTCAGGGCGACGTGCCCTCCCTGCTGCGTTCCGACACTCTGACGGCACGCTATCTGCGCGGCGACGAAAGCGTGCCCATGCCCGACGAACGCCGCGAAGCGCAGGGCGAGCTGGTGCTGCGCAACGTCACCACCAACAACCTGCGCGGCATAGACTGTCACATTCCGCTGGGCGTGCTGACCTGCGTCACCGGCGTTTCCGGCTCCGGCAAGAGTTCTCTTGTCGTGGATACGCTCTACAAACATCTTGCCATCAGCCTTGGCATGCGCGTGGATCAGCCCGGCACCGTCGGCGGGCTTGAATACAGCGAGGGGGCCCGGCCCATAGAACGCATTGTGGCCATCGATCAGACGCCCATCGGGCGCACGCCCCGTTCAAACCCCGCCACCTACACCAAGATATTCGACGAAATCCGCAATATCTTTGCCATGACGCCCGATGCCCGCAAGCGCGGCTACAAGCCCGGGCGCTTCAGCTTCAACGTGCGCGGCGGCCGTTGCGAGGCCTGCGGCGGCGACGGGCAGATCCGTGTGGAAATGCACTTCCTGCCCGACATCTACGTCACCTGCGACGTCTGCGGCGGCAGGCGCTACAATCACGAAACGCTGGAAGTCCGCTACAAGGGGCTCAATATTGCCGAAGTGCTTGATCTGCCCGTGCATCAGGCGCGCCAGTTCTTCGACAATTATCCCGCCCTCGAGCGCCGCCTTGCCGTACTTGAGGACGTGGGCCTCGAATATGTGCGCCTCGGACAGCCCGCCACCACCCTTTCCGGCGGTGAGGCCCAGCGTATCAAGATATCCCGCGAGCTGGGCAAGCGTTCCCTGCCCGGCACCATGTACATTCTCGACGAGCCCACCACCGGCCTGCACATGCACGAAGTCGGCAAGCTCATCCGGGTATTGCACGCCCTTGTGGACAAGGGCGCCAGCGTCGTGGTCATTGAGCACAATACCGATATGATCCTCGCCTCCGACCACGTCATCGACATGGGCCCCGGCGGCGGCGAAAACGGCGGCCTTATCGTCTCGCAGGGAACCCCCGAAGCCCTCGTGGCCGATCCCGCCTCCATTACCGGCCGCTTCCTCATGCAGGAACGCACCGACCGCCTCCACCGCCGCAACGGCCTGCAGGAGAAGGCATAAAGGGGCGAGAGAGAGAAGAAGAAGAAGAAGAAGAAGAAGAGACGAGGGGGAGGGGGGAGGGGAAACCCTTTTCACTGGCGCGAAAAAAGGGTTTCCCCTCCCCTTCCCAAAACGCGCTTTTCGGAAGAGTCTGCCGCCCTCCCTCCGGTCAGGCACACTCCGGCGGACGTCCCCCGGTTCGCAATTCCTGATTCCTGAAAACTTTTTTGAGGAACGGGAAAAAAAGTGTTTCAGACGCTTGACAGTCAGGGGGCTTTCTTTTAGAAGACTTTTCACGCGCTCGTAGCTCAGCTGGATAGAGCAACAGGCTACGAACCTGTAGGCCAGGAGTTCGAATCTCTTCGGGCGCACCAGAGAAAATAACCCTTCGCAGCAATGCGGAGGGTTTTTTCGTTTTCAGAGCCTTTGCGATGCTGTTGTCCGACGGCTCTCCCGCATGCACGACGCAGGAGAAATGCGCCCGAATAGAGCGTTTCAACTTTGAAAAAGGTGAAACGCGAGGCAACAGAGAAAATCACCTGAAAACAGCAAAACACAAAGGCCTCCCCTCAACATCTTGAGACGGGAGCCACTTCACCTGTGGAACACGTTACGGCAGCGCCCTACGAACGTGAGGAAAAACAGCTCTCCTGTCCGCCAGTTTCCCGCCTCCTCTGCCGCCCGGCAAGATCACCCCTTCCGTCCCTTGCCGCTGATGCAGCGTGTCGCGGGCGCGAAGGCGATCCCGGACGCCCGCAGGGCGGACGGGGTACAGCCCAATAAAAAAGCCCCCTTCCGCGTTACCGCAAAAAGGGGAGTACGGGGGTGCAGGGGGTGTAGAGGGGATTTCCCCTCTCACCCCATGCACCGCGCCGGGCAGGCGACCTGCCGCCCGCACCGGGCAGCAGCCGCGATGCACAGAGCGACATCCTCACTACGACCACGGCCCCAAGTGAGCGGGAAACCGCGTTTTTTCCGCGAAACGACAGGCCGTATTGAGGGGAAGGGAAAGTCCTCTCGCGCCAGCAGAGGTTTTTCCCTTCCCTCGAAAAAACTTCCCGTTTCAGGCTTTACGGGCAAAATGGTCTATGGCTCTGGCAAAGGCGGCAATGGTGGCGTCGGCGTCGCCGTGTTCGATGCCGTCGCGCACGCAGTGCTGCAAATGGCCTTCCAGCACAATCTGCCCCACCTTGTGCAGCGCCCCCTTTGCGGCGTTGATCTGAATCAGAACGTCTTCGCACGGCACATCTTCGTCAATCATGCCGTCAATGGCCTTGAGCTGCCCTATAATTTTGTTGATGCGCCGATGCAGATTGGCCGCATCCATGCACTTCTTCATGCTTCCCTCCCGCACGCGTCCGCAGCGTGCATGCCTTCCTTGTTGTCGTCGGAAAAACTGCCCGGCGTCCCCGTCATATCCCGGAAAGAGCGTTTTACCTTTGAAAGAGGTAAAACGCGAGACGCCCGGCCCGGCTTGAGCGGAAAAAGCGTGCTTTTTCCGCGAAACGACAGGCCGCAGGGTGTGCATTCAAACTGAAATGCTCCGGCGGAGACCTGTCCAGCGGAGCGTCATTTCTTGACGACCTGAATCCGGTACTTTTCCCTGAGATGTAATTTTTCTACCCAGGCATAGGCCGTCACCTTGCTGATGCCCAGCAGATCGGCCAGCCCTCCGGGCCCTGAGATAACGCCGTTGGTCATGACGTACATAAATTCCACATACGCCCCCTTGATGTCTTCCATCGTCGGCGCAGAGCCGGTTATCCATGCTCCGTTGGCATCCACCAGCGCATGAAAGATATTTCGGCACGCATCGGCATGATCGGCTATTTCCCGGAAGCTGTCGGACGCCCCGCCGGGAGCGTCGTCTCCTGCCGGACCTGCCGTCACGGCCTCGTGCAGCAGCCGGTTGTGATCGAGAAGGCGCTCGGAATCGGACAGAAAGACATAGCGCTCAATGTAGTTTCGCAGCTCCCTGACATTGCCCGGCCAGCGATAGGAAGCCAGAAACTTGAGGTCGTCGTCGGAAAAGTCGCGCTCCGGCAGATTGAACTTTGTAAGGAAGAATTTCAGATAATAGGTGGCTATGGAAATGATGTCGGCCCTGCGCTTGCGCAGGGGGGGAACCTTCAGCGGAAAGACGTTGATGCGATAATAGAGATCCTCGCGGAACTCGCCCTTGCGCACGGCGTCTTCCAGATCCTTGTTGGTCGCTGAAATGATTCTGAAATCCGACTGCTTCAGCTTTGTTCCGCCCACGCGCATGAAATTCTTTTCCTGCAGCACGCGCAGCAGCTTCACCTGCATGGCCGGGGGAATATCGCCCACCTCGTCAAGAAAGAGCGTGCCCCCGTCGGCAAGCTCCAGCAGGCCCTCCTTGTTGGTCACCGCCCCGGTGAAGCTGCCCTTTTCATAGCCATAGAACTCGCTTTCAAAGAGTTCGCCGGGCAGGCTCGAAAGGTTGACCGCCACAAAGCGCCCCTTTCTGTTGCTCATGCGATGCAGCTGCCGGGCTATGTGCTCCTTGCCGACGCCGGACTCTCCCAGAATCAGCACGGAGGTATCGCGCGGCGCCAGCACCAGCACCTTCTTGAGAATCTCCTGCATGACGGACGACTGCACGATAAAGCCCTCGTCATGCCCCGGCGCGCTTGCCGCTCCCCCTGCGACCGCCGCGGCCATGGAAGGCTCCCCGCTGCCGTCGAGCAGTTCCCTGATATCCGCAAGCGGCAGCAGCGAATCATAGCGGCGGCAGACCGCCGCCACTTCCTCCAGACTCTTGCGTGCCTCCTGCTCCCTGCCCACGGCACGCGCAAAGCGCGCGACGCAGAGCATGGCCCGGGCATAGAGAATGGGAACGGTCAGCCCCCGGATGCCGTCCATGCATTCCGCAATTCTGGGACGCAGATTTCTGCTGCCCCAGCCCTCCTGACAGGCCAGAAACTCGATCTCGCAGCGCAGACCGATATGACGCAGAACCCGTGCGGCCGACGTCTGCGCATGACGCAGTTCCGCAAGAAGATTGCCCCCGAACGGATGAGGATAGCCCGCAATCTGCCATTGCGTCAGTATCTCAAGCATCAGACTGGACGAGACATAGCCGATGTGGATTATCTCGTTCGTAACGGCGTATTCCAGATATTTTTTGTACGTCGTATAGGCTTTTTTCATGTCGCCGGTGCGGCAGTACAGTACCGTCTGCGCGCGTATGGCCCATAATTCAGGATAGGAAAGGCAGTCCGGCTTCCGTGCCTGCAAAATAGCGTCAATAATTTCCCTTGCCTCTTCCAGCTTGCCGCACTGCACATAGATATAGGCCATCATGGCATGAAGAGAGCGCGCATCACTGTAGTTGTGCACCTGCTCCGCATGCCGCTTACCCATTTGAAGCATATTGATGCAGACTTCACTTTCGCCGATATACAAGGCAGAGCAGGCGGCAAAGACATACAGCGTTCTGCTGAAATAGCTGAAATCTATTTTATTGCTGTTTTCTGTATAGACGCTGTTGATACTTTTAAGAAAATCGCCTTCAATGAAGCTTTTTATGCTCTTGTATGGAGAAAGTTTTATATCGGAAATATTATTATTTTTTCTGTCATTCTTGCAGAGCATGTAGTCATAGTAAAAGATCTTTGCAACCTTATCCAGATAATTGGCAACAAGATAGCCGGGAGCGGCAGAAATGGCGCTCCCCTGATTGTTGTAGGATATGCATCTTGCCAGTGAGTAGACCTTGAAATACCATGTCAGTGAACGCTTCAGAACAAAAGGAAAGGAGCCGAACAGGTTCAACAGCTTATAGCTTGCATCAATATAACGTTTGCAGTAATGCCTGTCGCCGGGCGAGGGATGGCAGGCCGTAAAGCACTTTACCGTAATATCATAGAAGAAACGCAGTTCCTTGATGCGTTTTCTGTTACGGAGATCCGAAGCAATGGCCACCGCCCGGGAGCACATGGAGCAGATATCCGCATTGAAAAAGCTTTTCAGCATCTGAAAAATGGGCCTGTCGTCGCCGCAGGCTTCCACGCACAGGGCAATATCCCCCGGCGTCATTTCCCGCGTCAGCACATAGAAGTTCCCGTCCTGAACGATGGTCCCGCTGTGCTTCAGAGAATCAATCACCGGCGCGACAATGTTCCTGTCGGCTTCAAGCGCAAAAAAGAGAAAGTCCGCATGGCATCTGCCCTGTGAAAAGAAAAGCAGGGGCAGGATACGAAAAGCCAGGGGATTGTCCGCATGGGCACTGTAGAAATCATTCATGCCGGTTCACCCGCGTTTTCAGGAAATATGGCGAGTGTAGCGGGTCAAAAAAGGAAAAACAAGTTTAAAAAATTAACTGGAAAAAAATTTTTTTCTCTGAAAACTCCTGGCTCAAATTTATAAAAGAACATTCAACAGACTGATTTTACTGCTAAAGGAAGAAAGATCCCCTGTTCTTGCATAGAAAATCACAAGGAACGGCGCGCTCATTCCCAACAAGGAGGTACATTCATGTTTTGGACAAGACTCTGTACGCTCATCTGCACCGCATTCTTCCTGCTTTCCGCTCCGGCTCTTGCGGCCGGCGACTTCCCCACCCGGACCATCAACGTAATCAATGCATGGCTGCCGGGAGGCATCGGGGAAATGGCCTATCGTCCTGTGGGAGATGAGCTGGCAAAGATTCTGAAAACCAATGTGGTACTTGTGCCCAGCGCGGGCGCCGGGGGACTCATGGGCGTCAACAAGGCGCTTACCAGCCGGCCCAACGGCTACAATCTGCTCCTGACCACGGATGCCAGCCTCATCGGCCTGAGCACGCTGCGCAAGGTCCGCTGGAGCATGGACGACTTCATTCCCGTCGGCAGTCTGGGCAGCCCCAGCGTGGGGCTGGCCATCAGAAAGGGAGACCCCCGCTTCTCCACCTTTGAGGAATTTGTGGCCTATGCCAAGGCCCATCCCGGCGAACTGAGCGCCGGTCAGACGGGCATGCTGGGTACCGAGCATCTCAATTCCGCCATCGTCTATACGGCGCTGGGCATCGACGTAAAGCTCGTTCCCTTTGACGGCACGCTCGCCGTGGTGGCGGCCCTGTCCAGCGGCCATGTGGACTGCACGGTGACGTCCATGCTGTATTACGAAGGCATCCAGCCTCTGGCGGGCTGCGCCGGCGAACGCTACCCCACCTTCCCCGACATGCCGACGCTCAAGGAAAAGGGCTATGACGTGGACTGGGGCTACAACTGGGGTCTGTTTGCCCGCAAGGGCACGCCGCCCGATCAGGTGAAGGTGCTGGCCGACGCCATGCGTCAGGCCGTGCAGAGCCCGGCGGTGCTGTCCAACCTCGATAACGTGAAGATGAATCCCACCTTCATGCAGGGCGAGGAATGGGCGACAGCCATCAGGGAAAGAAGCGAAAAGGTAAAGTCTCTTGTGGCTAAGGGGATCATCATTCCGGAAAAGAAGTAGTCGTCCTGTGCGGGCCGGCTCCCTGCCGGCCCGTGCGCCATGCCGCCGCTCCATCTTCCCGGAACAGGCATCCTGCATGCCACTGGAGGCACGATGAAAGAATATGCGGAACTCAAAAGAGATCTCTGGATAGGAACCGGCACGCTCGTCGTGAGCCTGCTCCTCTTTCTGGCAATCAGATTCACCATCAGCGAGCAGTCGTTTACAGGCATCAGCGGCCGGGCTTTCCCCTACGTCATCAACGGTCTGCTCGCCGTTCTGGGCCTTGCCCTGACGCTTGATTCCTTTCTGCAGCTGAGAAAGGCCGCAGCGGACAACAGTTCCGGCGACCGCCCCGGGGACGCCGGTACAAACTGGAAGAATCTGTCGCGCATAGGCGTCTATTTTCTCCTGGTCTGTCTTTATGTCACCGGTATCAGCTACATTGGCTTTGTGGTTTCCACGCTTGTCTTTACCGCGGCGCTCCTTGTCTTCTACAGGCTCGGCAACAAACTTGCCTTTGCCATCATTACCTGCGGCTGCGCTCCCATTCTGTGGTTTGTCTTTGACAAACTTGTGGGCGTCGAATTTCCGCACGCACTGCTTTTTTAGGAGGAAAGACCGTGATTGAATGGTGCAATGATATTGCCGCGGGCCTGATGCACGCCCTGCAGTTCGGCGTCTTTCTCGCGGCCCTGATCGGCGTGCTCGTCGGCATCATTATTGGCATTCTCCCCGGTCTGGGGCCGCCGGTCGCCATTTCTCTGGCTATTCCTCTGACTTACGGCTTTGATCCCCTGATTGGCATGTCCGTCATGCTCGGCATCTACAAGGGGGGAACCTACGGCGGTTCCATTTCGGCAATTCTGATCAATACGCCCGGAACACCGGCCGCCTCGGCAACGGTTCTGGACGGCTTTCCACTGGCAAAACAGGGCAAGGCCGGCAAGGCGCTGGACATAGCCCTCTACGGCTCCGTTTTCGGCGACGCCTTCTCCATCATGCTGCTGTGCGTCATCGCCCAGCCCATTGCCTCCATAGCCGCCCGCTTCGGCCCCGTGGAACTCTTCAGCCTGCTGCTCTTTGCCATGACCATCATTGCGGGACTGGCCGGCAAGTCCATGTTCAAGGGGCTGATTGCCGCCTGCTTCGGCCTGGCGTTCAGCATTATCGGCATAGACCCGGTGGAGGGTCTGCCCCGCTTCACCTTCAACACGGTCTTCCTTGAGTCCGGCCTGAGCGTCATTCCCGTCATTGTGGGGCTGTTCGCCATTTCCGAACTCATGTCGCAGATCGAGGCCGGCAGCGTCATGAGCGGCACAGGCAGTTCCGTGCCCGTGAGCAGGAACAAGGAAGACAACTATGCCACGCGCGCCGATCTGAAACGCTGTCTGCCGGTTTTCCTGCAGTCCAGCACCCTGGGAGCCTTCATCGGCGCGCTGCCGGGCACCGGTTCCGCCGCCGCGGCCTTTATCGGCTACGGCATGGCCAAAAAGCGTTCCCGGCATCCCGAGGAGTTCGGCAAGGGCTCCATCGAGGGCGTCGCCGCGGCCGAGTCCGGCAACAATGCCGTCTGCGGCGGGGCGCTGATTCCCATGCTGACCCTGGGCATCCCCGGCGACGTGGTGACCGCCATCCTGATGGGGGCGCTCATGCTGCACGGCATCAATACGGGGCCCTCCGTCTTTACCGAGCACCGGGCCTTTGTCTTTACGCTGTTCGGCATGCTGCTGGTGTCCATCTTCATGCTGCTCATTCTCGGCAAGATTGCCATCAGGGCCTGCCGGCGTCTGACGGAGCTCCCCCAGGTCTACATCAGCACGGTCGTCATCCTGCTGTGCGTTGTGGGAACCTATGCGGCATCTTCCATGATTACCGACGTCTGGATCATGCTCTTCTTCGGTATTGTCGGCTTCCTCTGCGTCAAGCTGGACATCCCTCTGCCACCCTTTATCATTGCCTTCATCATCGCGCCGAAAATGGAACAGTCCTTCCGCCAGGCCATGGTGATCTCCTCCGGAGATCCCAGCGTTCTGGTGACGCATCCCATTTCGGCGTTCTTCCTTGCCCTTACCGGCTTTGCCGTTATCCGCATCTGCATTTCCCAGATGAAGGCCAGACAGAAGAACCGCGCCTGACGCACCTGCCGCCGGAACGTCCCGGCAGCATGCCCGCTGTGGAAAAGCCCGTGAAATTCACGGGCTTTTCTTTTTTCAGAGCATTTTCAGTCTGAAACGCTGCGCGTTTCGAACCATACGGCCTGTCGTTTCGCGGAAAAAGCGCGGTTTTTCCGCTCACTTTGGGCCGGGCGGCGCTGAACGCCCCGCGTTTCACCTTTTTCAAAAGCAAAACGGTCCGCGACATCCCCGGCCCTGCGGGAACGCGCATGGACCGGAGGCGTGCGGCCTCCTCCGGCAGGAATAATTCTGTTCTTCTGGTAAAGAAATTAAATTCACGTATAAAAAGATGGACCCTGCCCAGACGGGGGAAAAGCCTCAAAAATCAATATAACATAGCTATTTTATTTATTTTTTACAGAATGGCACGAATTAAGCTTTTACCGGGGAGAAAATGGCCTTGCGCAGCTGCATACAGGCCCGGCAGCCGCGCCTCCGACTCGTTCCCTGTGTAACGCCAATGTACGAGGATATCCCGTATGAAAAAGAATGATGTGAAAAACGTCATCGTTCTGATGTTCGACAGCCTGCAGTACAATTATCTGGGCTGCAACGGCAACGACTGGATCAAGACGCCCAACTTCGACCGCTTTGCCCGGGAAAGCGTCGTCTTCGACGAATTCTATATTGAAGGCCTGCCGACCATCCCCTGTCGCCGCGCCATGCATACCGGCCGTTACACCCTGCCGGTCAAGGGCTGGTCGCCGCTCGACATGGACGACACCACCATCGCCGACCTGTGCTGGGGCAAGCCCATCGACACGGCCATGATCTTCGACTCCGCGCCCCAGCGCCTGCCCAAGTTCGGCTATACCCGGGCTTTCGACAAGGTTTATTTCCTGCACGGCCATGAAGTCGATCACTTCTTCTACCGCAACGACGAGGTGATTCACCTTGATCCCGAGCAGTTCATGGAACCCCGCATGAAGGAATCCATGGACAAGGCCGCCGGCGAAAAGATGTATGAACCGCTGATGCGCGAGCTTGTCACCTACCTCGGCCAGCGCCAGTACTGGAAGTCCGACGAGGATCAGAACGTCGCCAAGATCATGAAGCAGGCCGTGCGCTATCTGGAAGAAGTGGACCGCAACAAGTCCTTCTTCCTCTGGGTGGACAACTTTGATCCGCATGAGCCCTGGGATCCGCCGTCCGTCTACGATCCCGACATGAAGTGCCCCTATGATCCCGATTACAAGGGCGTGGACATGTTCCTGCCCATCATGGGCCCCGCCAGCGTCTACACCGAGGAGGAACTCCACCACATCCGCATGCTGTACGCCGAAAAGGTCAGCGTCTGCGACAAGTGGCTCGGCTACTTCATGGAAAATGTGAAGCGCCTCGGCTTCGACCACAACACCCTGTGCATCCTGCTCTCCGACCACGGCGAGCCCATGGGTCACGGCGAACACGGGCACGGCATCATGCGCAAGTGCCGCCCCTGGCCGTACGAAGAACTGGTTCACGGGATCTGCATGATGCGCGGCCCCGGCCTGCCCGTGAAGAAGCGCGTCAGCGCCTTTACCCAGTCCTGCGACATCGCTCCCACAGTCTGCAGCTGGCTGGGCCTGGGCGTGCATGAAAGCCATCAGGGCAAGGACCTGCTGCCGCTGGCCATGGGCGAAGTGGACAAGGTGCGCGACTTTGCCATCGCGGGCTACTACCGCTTCTCCTGGTCCATCATCACCGAGGAATGGTCCTATATCCACTGGCTCAGAAAGCAGAGCGAAAGCGCCGTCGAAGCCCGCTGGAGCATCTACCGCGCCGGTCTCAAGGCGCAGGGCTGCTGCGATCACCTGGGCGGCGTCGAAGCCACCAACGACGACTCCACCGCCCTTACCGAAGAAGCGCGTCAGCAGCTCGCGGAAGCCTCGCTCGACGGCGAGGATCAGTGGACCTGCGTGCCCGGCAGCGAAGCCATTCTGCCCGAGGATGACGAGCTTTACTGCCGCAAGACCGACCGCTTCCAGCTGAAGAACGTCATCAAGGAACATCCCGACGTGGCCAAGGACCTGCTCAGGAAGCTGAAGACCTTCATGAGCGAGCTGAAGGCCTCCTAGGCCCGGCTCGCGAACGCATCCGCCCGCGAAGGCTTTTTCCCGGCAGCGTCACAGCGCGGGAAAATCCCCTCCGGCGGGCGGAAACCCTTCCTTAGTCGCATGCGCGGGCAGCCCGCTCACCGGCGGCCTGCCCGGACACCATCCTCCGCAGGGATTCCCGATTCCGGAAATCCCATTCCTGAACGCCAACAGGGGACGGGCGCACCCTGCCCGCCCGTCCCCGCATCCGGGGAGACGAGACATGGCCGGCGAGACCTTTGAACAACTGACCTCCGACACCTTCCACGACTACACCCAGAACAGAAGCTGCATCATCATCTTTCACAAGCACAACTGCCCGCACTGCAAGATCATGTTTACCGTTCTTGAAAAGGTGATCGCCAAACAGCCGCTTGACGTTGCCGCCGTTGATTCCGAAGCGGAACCGGCGCTCATGGCGAGCCTCGGCATTGAACGCGTGCCCACCCTGTGCGCCGTCCGCGCGGGGAAGGTCTGCGGCACCTTTACCGGCGTCATGAACCCCAACGACACCCGCAAGTGGTACGACAGGAGCAGATAAGCCATGACGGCGTATGACACCATCATCATAGGCGGCGGTGTCTGCGGCATGACGGCCGCCATTTACGCCGCGCGGGCGGGCCTGCGCACAGCCATCCTTGAAAAGGAAGTCTGCGGCGGGCTGGTGAACTATACCCACCTTGTCGAGAACTATCCTTCGTATCCGGCCATTCACGGCATGGAGCTGATGGAAAAGGTTCGCGCTCATGTGGAGCAGCTCCCCGTGGATATTCACGAGATCGACGCCGTCGAAAGCGTGAAGCTCGACGGCCCCGTCAAGCTCATTCATACCGGCGGCGGCGAGGAATATCAGGCCGGAACCGTCATCATCGCCACCGGCAGAACGCCGCGCCGTCTTGCCGTCAAAACCGATTTCGAAAACGTGCACTACTGTTCCGTGTGCGACGGAACCGCCTACAAAGGCAAGGAAATCCTTGTTATCGGCGGCGGCAACAGCGGCTTTGACGAATCGCTCTATCTGGCCGGGCTCGGCGTGGCCCGCATCCATATCATCGAGGCCTTTCCCGCCTGCATCGCCGACGCGGTCACGCAGGAACGGGCCCGCCGGACAGGAAAAATCACCGTTTCCACCTCCACGGAACTTGTCGCCGTGGAACCTCTCCCCGACGGCCGCGCCCGGGTGACGCTGCAAGGGGAAAAGGGCCCCGTCAGCGAGGAAACGGACGGCATTTTCTGCTTCATGGGGCAGGTCCCCAACACCGAAATTTTCAAGGACGTTCTTGAACTGGAAAACGGCTACATAAAAACCGACGGCAACATGGAAACCGGCATTCCCGGCGTCTTTGCGGCCGGAGATGTCATCGTGAAAAACTTCCGCCAGATCACAACGGCCATGGGCGACGCCACCATCGCCGCCCTCCGGGCCGCGCGCTATCTGCGGGAAACAGGCGGGACGCGGCATGAATAACAATACGCTGTACATCACCATCTGGGACGACGACGTGGATCGCATGGAAACGCTGGGCAAAAATCTCTGCGAGGCCGGTAGACTCTGCGACTGCGCCATCAAGCTTGCCTTCATGTCAGAACCGCCCCTTCTTGCCCGGATGCAGTTTGCAGGCAAGACGCCCGTTCTCGAAATCGGCGGCGTTTACTGGCACATGCGCTCCGGTCAGACACCGGATACGGAAGCCTGCGCACGTCTTTTGAAAAAATTCCTTGCCGCTGCCTGACGGGAGTTCCCATGCAGTATTCCATGACACGAGACATTCCGACGCGGCTGTGCATTTCCGCTTCCTTCCACGAAGACGAAATGACAAAGCTCCTCGAAAACAGCGATCCCGACTCCGGCAAGACGCCCCTTGCCCTTGCCGCTGAAAGCGTTGTGAATACCATCCTGCAGAAGGAAGGCCTTCTGGCGCTTTCCGCCCCGATTATAACGCTCGATACGGGAAAGAAAGACGGCAGCCACGCCTTTCAGTGCACCTTCGAGACCGTTCCGCCCGTTTCCCTTCCCGAGGATCTTTCCTCCCTTGAGCTTCGCTTTCCCCGCGAAGAAGGAGAACACACCCATCTGCAGGAAGTGGTGGATCAGTATCTGAGCCAGAACGCCGAGCTTGTTCCCGTTCATGAAAAGCGCTGTCCCGCCGAGGATGAAATCGTTCTGGCCGACATCTGCGGCGCCGGCGAAAACGGGCCTGTCCCCGGCATGCGGAGCCTGAATCAGAAAATCCGCCTGAAGGCGTCCGCGGCGGCCCCGCTCCCCGAAGTCGTGGCGCTGCTCAAAACCCTGCGCCCCGGCGAAAGCGCCGAGACACGCGTCATCTGCCCCGCGGACTACCCCGATCCGCTCATGCGGGGACGCCCCGTTGTCATGACGGTAACCCTGCGCGCCATTTACCGGGAAATCCGCCCGGCCTTTGGCGACGCCTTTGCACAAAAAAAGGGATTCAAGGACGTTTTTCAGCTGAAGCAGGCGCTTTTTGAATACGCGGCCAGAACCTACCTGCAAAGGATGCAGCGCATTGCCCGCGAAACCCTGCTGGATCAGCTCATGGAAACAAGGACCGTCCCGGTTCCTCAGGCGCTGCACAGACGTTTTCTGGAAATACGTCTCCGGAGCGTCAGGGACTTCTTTGCCTCCGCCGACATGGATGCGGCGCAGCTCGAAGCCGTTCTGGAACGCATCCGGCCGGAAGCGGAAGCGCAGGCCATGCGGGATGCCCGCCGGCATACCTTCCTTCTTGCGCTGGCCCTGCGCGAAAAGCTTGTCGTTACAACCGACGAGCTTGAGGAAAAGCTCCGGGAGCTGGCGGAATACCAGCATACGCCCTATGAGGAACTCCACGCTTCCATGTGGAACAACGGCGGCATCAACGACCTGTACGAAAAGCTCCTTGCGGAAAAATCCCTGGCCCTTCTCGGCAGAAGCGCCCGTATCGCGGCCTAAGCCCCGAACATCCCGGAGGACTCCATGCTTCCCGAATATCTGCTCACCAGTCTTGCGGACTCCTTTCAGGACGGCGTCTGCATCACGGATCAGGACGGCAGGATTCTGCTTGTCAACAGGAAGCATGCGGAAAACTCCGGTATGACGCAGGCGGAAATGCTGGGGCATTCCGTGCAGGACTTCATGCGTTCCGGGAAATTGAATCCCGTCCTCAATCCCGAAATCATTTCCGCCAGGAGGCCGCTCACCCGCATTCAGCAGACCGCCGGCGGGCGCAGACTTGTCCTTGAGGGACACCCGGTCTTTGACGAACAGGGAAACGTCGCCCTGTGCGTCACCTTTACCCGGGACACCACATCCCTGCGCCAGTGGCATCACCGGCTCCGGGAGCAGAAGGCGCTCCTTGAAACCCTGCAAAAAGCCGCCACCGGGAACATGGGCACAAAGCTCGTAACCGATCATAACAGCCCCGCCATGCGTCATCTTGCGGATACCGTCGCCACGGTCGCGGAAACCGACGCCACTGTCCTTATTCTGGGCGAAACAGGCGTGGGCAAGGACGTAACGGCGCGCCGTATCCATGCGCTGAGCCCGCGCCGGGATCAGCCCTTCGTCAAAGTCGACTGCGGCAGCATTCCGGCCGGTCTCATTGAATCGGAGCTGTTCGGCTACAGCCCCGGAACCTTCTCGGGAGGAAACCGGCAGGGAAAAACCGGTCTGATCGAGGCCGCGGCAGGCGGAACGCTCTTTCTTGATGAAATCGGCGATCTCCCTCTGCCCATGCAGTCCCGCCTGCTCCGCTTTCTTCAGGATGGCGAAATTGTCCGTATCGGCTCCGCGCAGCCCCGCCCGCTGGATGTCCGCATCCTGAGCGCCACAAACAGGGATCTTGAAAAAGCCGTCGAGGACGGAACCTTCAGAAGAGACCTCTATTATCGTCTGAAAGTTGCCGTGCTCCGTATTCCACCCCTCCGGGAAAGGCGTCCCGACATACTCCCCCTTGCGCACAGTTTTCTGACCTTCTACGGCGCAAAGTACCATCGGCATGCCGCCCTTTCGCCGGAAGCGGAACAGCTCCTGCTGGCTCACACCTGGCCCGGCAACGTGCGGGAACTTGAAAATACCATGCAGTCCCTTGTGATTGCCTGTGCCGGAGACAGTATTCAGGCGGAGGATATCCCCCTTCCCCTCAAGGCAGCGCGCAAACAGGCCTTCCCCGCCCTCCCCGAAACCGAAGCTGCCAGTTACAAGGATTTGCTGCGCGATATGGAAAAAGAACTCCTCGCCGCCCTGATGGAAAAATACAAGACCATCGCCAACATTGCCGCACACCTTAACGTCAATCGCAGCACTCTCTACAGAAAAGCCCGCGCCTTCGGGCTGCTCTGAAGCTCTCCTCCCTTCGCACCGGGCTCCGCCTGTCCGCGGTTTGTTTTTTGGGGGGAAGGAAACCCCTTGGCTGGCGCACAAGGTGTTTCCTTCCCCCCAAGCCCCCCATCCTTCCCCAACGCGCTTTTTTCGGGAGGATGAAACGGCGCGGAAACACTGCCGCTTTCCCCGCGGCAACCGTCCCCCGGGAACGCGAAGAAAAGAACCTCCCGAAGCCTCGCAAAAAGACAACAGCGTATCAAACAGCAAAAGCCCGCCGGTATGGCGGGCTTTTTTGCATGTACGGCAAAGCAGGCTGGCAAAAAGTCGCCGCCCTACGATTTACCTTTTCAAAAGTAAAACGTTCCCCAAGAGAAGGTTCTTCCCGCCCTTTCTCGCTCCGCCGGAAGCAGGCGCACAAGGCACAAGAAGGGAACTACAAGACTCCCAATCTTACGTCTGCGGGGCGCACCAAAAGTGCAGCTGCTACGGAAAAGGAACCGGCAACACCTCACGAAAGCGAAGCAGCTCAACGTCTTGAAAAGAGAGAGCGCCACCCGCAAAACGTCTTTCAGGCAAAAGCTGCGATACAGGAAGACGCGCCCCCTGAATGCCTCACACGAGCCTTCCCTAGAGCATTTTCAGTTTGAAATGCTTTGCATTTCAAACCATACGGCCTGTCGTTTCGCGGAAAAAGCGCAGTTTTCCGCTCACTTTGGGCGAGGCGGCGCTGTGCCGCCGCCTCGCGTTTCACCTTTTTCAAAGTTGAAACGCTCTAGGCCCTCTGGAGGACGCCGGGGGATGGTCGGCAAGGGGAAAGCGACGACGGCCCCGCGCCGTCTCATCCTCCAGATGAGCGCGCTTTGGGGAAGGAGGGGGGAGTTTGAGGGGGGAGGAACCCCCCTTTACGCGCAAGCTAAAAGGG
>DXFI01000240.1 GCA_019114565.1 Candidatus Desulfovibrio intestinigallinarum
CCCATCCTCCCCAAAACCCGCGCGCGGAGTCTGACGGGTAAAGATAACATCTTTTGTAACATGCAATGATATTTTATTTTTTCATATCATTACATGGATGAATATCCCGGAAGATTAACACCCGAGAATGAATCCTGCCCCTGGTAAAAGCGCGCTGGGGAAAGGATGGGGGGCTTGGGGGGAAGGGAAAACCCTCTCGCGCTAGCAGAGGGGTTTCCCTTCCCCCCAAAAACTTACAACGAGTGTTAACAGGCTCCAAAAGGAACATCATGCAATACTGGCTGTTCAAGACCGAACCGGGCTGCTACTCATGGGAAGATCTGGCCGCGGCGCCGGGTCAGACCACGTCATGGGACGGCGTGCGCAACTATCAGGCCCGCAATTTCATGAAGGCCATGAAAACGGGCGATCAGGGATTTTTCTACCACAGCGGCGCGGTCCCGGCCATTGTGGGCATTGTGGAAGTCTGCCGCGAAGCCTATCCGGATCACACGGCGCAGGACCCGGAAAATCAGCATTTCGATCCCAAGGCAAGCCCGGAAAAACCCATCTGGGAAATGGTGGACGTGCGCCTCGTGCGCGCGCTCCCAGCCCCGCTCCTCCGCAAAAATCTCCTGCAATGGCCGGAACTTGCGGGTATGGAACTGCTCAAACGCGGCAGCCGTCTCTCCGTGCAGCCCGTCTCCGCCGAACATTTCAACGCCATCTGCCGCAGGGCCGGTATCCTTTAGAGCGTTTTCAGTTTGAAACGCTGCGCGTTTCAGATCATACGACGCTTGCGTCGCCTCGCATGTCACCTTTTTCAAAGCTCAAACGCTCCAGGCGCCAAAAATTTTCCGCCCCGCCCGGGCACGCCATATTGAAAAGGCCTCTCATTACGTGTATGCGTAAAAAAAACGGCTATAGCCGTTTTTTTACTGTTATAGCCTTATTTGGATTGAGCGCACAATCAACGTTGCCGACTAGGCAAAGTCGGCAAGATCGGCTATAGCTACAACCCTACCCGCGAACACGGCCCTGAGGGCCGCAACCCGGAGACGAGTCTTACAGGAGGCCCATATGGTTAGCCAAGCGCTGGTGAAAGATTTCGAGGCAATGCTCGGCAAGGAAAACGTCTTTTCCTCCGAAGCAGATCGGCAGAGCTACTCTTACGATTCCGCCGTGCTGCAGCCGGTGGTTCCCGCCCTTGTGGTCCGCCCCACGACGACGGAACAGCTCGGACAGTGCGTCAAGAAGCTGTATGACAACGGCATTCCCATGACCGTTCGCGGCGCCGGCTCCAACCTGTCCGGCGGCACCATTCCCGACAAGACCAAAACCGTCGTCATCCTGACCAACGGCCTGACCCGCATTCTTGAAATCAACACGGCCGACCTGTACGCCGTTGTCGAGCCCGGCGTCGTCACCGCCGATCTGGCCAACGCCGTGGCGGCCAAGAATCTTTTCTATCCCCCGGACCCCGGCTCTCAGGCCGTGTCCACCATTGCGGGCAACATTGCCGAAAACGCCGGCGGTCTGCGCGGCCTGAAATACGGCGTGACCAAGGACTATGTCATGGGCGTCGAGTTCTTTGACGCCACCGGCGAACTGGTCAAAACCGGTTCCCGCACGGTGAAATGCGTGACCGGCTACAATCTGGCCGGCATGATCACGCAGTCCGAAGGCACGCTGGGCATCATTTCCCAGGCCGTGATGAAGCTCGTTCCCCCGCCGAAGGCCAGCAAGGCCGTCATGGCCGTCTTCAATGACATGCAGGAAGCCGCCGACGCCGTGGCCGGCATCATCGCCGCGCACGTGGTGCCCTGTACGCTGGAATTCCTCGACAATCAGACCATCGTGCGCGTGGACGACTACACCAAGGCCGGCCTGCCCCGCGACGCGGGCGCCATCCTGCTCATCGAAGTGGACGGCCATCCGGCCCAGGTGGCGGACGACGCCGAAGTGGTGGAACGCGTGCTGAAGGAAAACAACGCCCGCGAAGTCCACGTTGCCAAGGACGCCGCCGAAAAGACCAAACTCTGGGAAGCCCGCCGCATGGCTCTGCCCGTGCTGGCCCGCTGCAAGCCCACCACCGTTCTGGAAGACGCCACGGTGCCGCGTTCGCAGATCCCCGCCATGGTCAAGGCCGTAAACGAAATCGCCGCCAAGTACCGCGTGGAAGTGGGCACCTTCGGCCACGCCGGCGACGGCAACCTGCACCCGACCTTCCTCTGCGACAAGCGCGACAAGGAAGAATTCGCCCGCGTGGAAGAGGCCATCGACGAAATGTTCGACGTGGCTCTCAAGCTCCAGGGTACCCTTTCCGGCGAACACGGCATCGGCACGGCCAAGGCCAAGTGGATGGAAAAGGAAACCTCGCGCGGCACCATTCTGTTCTCGCAGCGCCTGCGTCGCGCCCTCGATCCCAAGGGTCTGCTCAATCCCTCCAAGCTGGTGGGCATCTAGGCCACGGGAGAACGCATCATGAGCGATTTACAGAAACTTGCCCGGCGTCTGCTGGCGCTGGAAGATCGTATTGCCGCCTGCATGAAGTGCGGCCTGTGCCAGGCCGTATGCCCCATGTTCGGTGCGACCATGATGGAAGCCGACGTGGCCCGCGGCAAACTGGCCCTCATCGACAATCTCGCGCACGAAATGTTCAATGATCCCGAAGCGCTGGCGGATAAGCTCGGACGCTGCCTGCTCTGCGGCTCCTGCGAGGCCAACTGCCCCTCCGGCGTGAAGATCATGGAAGTCTTCATGGAAGCGCGGGAAATCGTCTACGCCTATATCGGCCTGCACCCGCTCAAAAAGATCATCTTCCGCACCCTGCTGGCAACGCCCACGGTCTTCAATCTGGCCATGCGCGTCGGCGCTCCCATGCAGGGCCTGATCTTCCGCAAGAGCAAGGACGCGCAGGGTACCGTCTGCGCCCCGCTGCTCAACTTCATGCTGGGCGACCGCCACATCCATGCGCTGGCCAAAAAGCCTCTGCATGCCATGTACGGCGATCTTGACGAGCCGCGCCAGATGGGCGGCCTGCGCGTGGCCTTCTTCCCCGGCTGTGTGGCCGACAAGATGTACACCCGCATGGGCGACGCCTGCATCCGCGTGCTGCATCATCACGGCGTGGCCATCTACATGCCTTCGGGCTTTGCCTGCTGCGGCATCCCGGCCCTGTCCTCCGGCGACGCCAAGGGCATGGTCAAGGAGATGAAAATCAACCTGGCCCTGCTTGAAGACATGTCCTTTGATTACCTGCTGACGCCCTGCGGTTCGTGCACCTCGACCATCAAGGAGCTGTGGCCCCGCTACGCCGAACGCCTCGGCGCCATCGAAAAGGGTCTGGCCCAGCGTCTGGCGGCGCGCACCATGGACATCAACGAGTTTCTGGTCAAGGTCATCGGCGTCAAGCCCGCCGAAACCAAGCCCAATGCCCGCAAGGTCACCTACCACGATTCCTGCCACCTGAAAAAGGCGCTGGGCGTGGCGCAGGAACCCCGCGACGTCATCCGCTCCAACCCCTATCTCCAACTGGTGGAAATGAAGGAAGCCGATCGTTGCTGCGGTTGCGGCGGTTCCTTCAACCTCTTCCACTACGATCTGTCCCGTCAGATCGGCCAGCGCAAGCGCGATAACGCCGTCGCCACGGGCGCGGAAATCGTCGCTATGGGCTGCCCCGCCTGCATGATGCAGTTCGAAGACGTGCTTTCGCACAACGAAGACGCCATGCAGGTGAAACATACCATCGAATTGTACGCCGAAAGCCTCAATCTCATGTAGGCGTTTCTCGTCGTCCTTTCTCTCTGCCGGGAGTGCAGCGGCCAGCCGCTGCGCTCCCGGTCTGGATGAAAGGATGCGGCGTTCGAGCTACGAGAGCGTTCTGCCTTTGAAAAAGGCGGAACGCGAGGCGGCAGCACAGCGCCGCCCGGCCCAAAGTAAGCGGAAAAACCGCGCTTTTTCCGCGAAACGACAGGCCGTATGGTTTGAAACGCATAGTGTTTCAAACTAAAAATGTTCTATTTCATTGTTGAAGGAGACATACATGGCCCCTGAACATCAGCAAGTGCTGGACACTTTCAGCGCCAATGCCCAGGCCACGACCGCCGTGGTGACGGAAGCCCCCAACATGGCCGCCGCGCTGCAGTATGTGGTGGACGTGTGCGAAAACCGGCCCGCCGCCGAACTGCTGGCCGATGAAGATGTGGAAAAAGGCCCCAACGGCCCCAACGGCGTGCCCACCCGCGTGCAGCGCATCATTGCCGCTCCCGATCTGGATGACGCCGATTTCGAGCAGCTTTCCGCCATCTGCGCCGAAAAGGGCTTTGCCTGCATCCGTCAGGGCATGCGCAAGCACCTTGCCGGTATCGAAGTCGGCGTGACCAAGGCCGTGCTCGGCATTGCCGCCAGCGGCACCTGCATGGTGGATTCCGACAACGAAGACGCCCGCCTCGCCGGCATGGTGAGCGAAGTCCACATTCTGCTGCTCAAGAAATCCGAAGTTTATCCCGACCTGCCTTCCGTCGCCCAGAAGGTGCGCGAGCGTATGAACGCCCGCCCCGCCACCTACACCACGTTCATCACGGGCCCCAGCCGCACCGCTGACATTGAGCGCGTTGCCGCCGTGGGCGTGCATGGCCCGCTGGAACTGCATATCATCTTGCTGGAGGACTAACGAACCATGCATGAAGCGCCCAAGAACCTTTCGGAATACCGTAAGGAAATAGACAAGGCCCTTGACGACAACTTCCTGCGTCGCACGCTCGACACCTTCGCCGTGGCCTACCGCGCCAACCGCGAAGCCATCTTCAAGGAAGTGGACGAAAAGGCCCTGATCAAACAGATTGCCGACGCCAAGGACGACGCCTGCAAGCACATGGACGAACTGTACGAACAGTTCCGCGCCGAAGCCGAAAAGCGCGGCGTGCATGTGTATCGCGCGGCCGACGCCAAGGAAGCCAACGAAATCATCGCCCGCATCGCCAAGGAAAACGACGTCAAGAAGATCGTCAAATCCAAGTCCATGACGGCGGAAGAAATCCAGCTGAATCCCTATCTTGAAAAAGAAGGCTTCATCGTGGACGAAACCGACCTTGGCGAATGGATCATTCAGCTGCGCCATGAAGGCCCCTCGCACATGGTTATGCCCGCCATCCACCTGTCCCGCTATCAGGTGGCCGACGACTTCACCAAGGTGACCGGCGTCAAGCAGGACACCGACGTGCAGCGTCTGGTGAAGGTGGCCCGCGTGCAGCTGCGCCGCAAGTTCCTTGCCGCCGACATGGGCGTCAGCGGCTGTAACTTCGCCGTTGCCGAATGCGGCGCGGTTTCCACCGTGACCAACGAAGGCAACGCCCGCATGGTGACCACCGTGCCCCGCGTGCACGTGGCCATTGCCGGTCTCGACAAGCTGGTGCCCACCATCGACGTGGCCCTGACCGCTCTGCAGGTTCTGCCCCGTAACGCCACGGCTCAGCGTCTGACCTCCTATGTGACCTTCATTGCCGGCGCCACCGAATGCGGTTCCGCTTCCGACGGCAAGAAGTCCATGCACGTGGTCTTCCTCGACAACGGCCGCAGCGAAATCGCCAAGGACCCCCTCTTCTCCCAGATCTTCCGCTGCGTGCGCTGCGGCGCCTGCGCCAACGTCTGCCCCGTGTTCCGTCTCGTGGGCGGTCACAAGATGGGCTACATCTACATCGGCGCCATCGGCCTTATCCTGACCTACTTCTTCCACGGCAAGGATATTGCCAAGACCCTCTGCCAGAACTGCGTGGGCTGCGAATCCTGCAAGAACATCTGCGCCGGCGGCATCGACCTGCCCCGCCTGATCCGCGAAATCCGCGCCCGTCTGGTGGACGAAAAGGGCGACTCCGTGGGCGCGCTGGTGTCTTCGGTCCTCAAGAACCGCAAGATGTTCCACAACCTGCTCAAGTTCGCCAAGTTCGCTCAGAAACCCGTCACCGGCGGCGCGCCCTTCATCCGTCACCTGCCCGAATTCCTGCTGGGCAAGCACGGCTTCAAGGCGCTGCCCGCCATCGCCAACGAATCCTTCCGCGATCGCTGGCCCCGCATCGCTCCCCGCATCGACAAGCCCAAGTTCAAGGTTGCCATCTTCGGCGGCTGCGCGCAGGACTTCATCTATCCCGAGCAGCTCGAAGCCTGCGTCAAGATTCTTGCCGCCAAGGGCGTTGCCGTGGACTACCCCATGGAGCAGTCCTGCTGCGGTCTGCCTCTGGAAATGCTGGGCCAGCGCAAGGCCTCGCTCCAGGTGGCCGAGCAGAACATCAATGCCTTTGATGCCGGCGCTTACGACGCCATCATCACCCTCTGCGCCTCCTGCGCTTCGCACCTCAAGCATGTCTATCCCCAGCTGACCGAAAACATGGGCGATCTGCATGCCAAGGCGCAGGCCTTTGCCGACAAGGTGACGGACTTCAGCTCCTTTGTGCATGACGTCCTCGGCCTCAAGCCCGAAGACTTCAACAACTCCGGCGAAAAGGTCACCTACCACGCCTCCTGCCACCTCTGCCGCGGCCTGCACGTCAAGGAAGCGCCCCGCGAACTCATCGCGGACGCCGCCACCTACGTGCCCTGCGCGGAAGAAGAAGTCTGCTGCGGCTTCGGCGGCTCCTATTCCGCCAAGTTCCCGGAAATCTCCGGCCAGCTGCTTGAAAACAAGCTGAAGAACGTGGCTGAAACCGGCGCTACCCGCCTCGTCGTGGACTGCCCCGGCTGCGTCATGCAGCTGCGCGGCGGCGCTGAAAAGAAGAAGATGAACCTCAAGGTCTCCCACATGGCCGAACTTCTGGCTGAACAGCTCAAGAAGTAAGCTTCAGGAGATACCATAATTACAAGAGCGACAGGCCCCCGGGCCTGCCGCTCTTTTTTATTGCCGGGGGGAAGGGGACCCCCCTCCCCCCAACGCGCTTTATTCAGATAAATCGGGCCGCTCGGGAATATCGCCGCTTTTCTGTCGTTACCGTCTCCCGGATGCACAGCAAAAAAAGGCCGCCTGTCACACTGACAAGCGGCCTTTTACATCTCTGGAACATTCCAGAACACACAGTTCGGAAATTGAAAATCTGCATGCGCTTCCGGGGGACGGCAAGGGATAGAGCGTTTCAACTTTGAAAAAGGTGAAACGCGAGGCGGCGGCACAGCGCCACCCGGCCCAAAGTGAGCGGAAAAACCGCGTTTTTTCCGCGAAACGACAGGCCGTATGGTTTGAAACGCACAGCTTTTCAAACTGAAAATGCTCTAGCTCGTTTCACCTTTGAAAAAGGTGAAACGCGAGGCGGCGGCACGGCGCCGCCCGGCCCAAAGTGAGCGAAAAAACGCGGTTTTCCGCGAAACGACAGGCCGTATGGCTTGGAATGCGAAGCATTGTAAATTGAAAATGCTCTAAATGTGATGTTACTTTGTTTTATTCGTTACTGACATACAGGGAGAGAAGACTATGAAACAGGAAACCGTCGTCGTGAAATTCGGCGGGCACGCTATGGACAAGGAAGAGCTGTGCGCGGCCTTTGCCGGCGATGTGGCGCGTTTGCAGCAGGACGGCGAAAAAATGGTTGTGGTGCATGGCGGCGGCCCGCAGATTGGCGCGCTGTTGCAGCGACTGCATATTGAAAGCCGTTTTGAGAAGGGGCTGCGCGTGACGGATGCAGCTACGATGGAAGCCGTGGAAATGGTGCTGTGCGGTCAGGTCAACAAGGACGTGGTCGCCCGTCTTGCGGCTGCCGGTTGCCGCGCCGCCGGTGTCAGCGGTCGCGACGGCGGTCTGCTGCGCGCCCGGATCAAGGATGCCGCGCTGGGGTTGGTGGGCGATGTGACGGAGGTGGATGCCTCCCTGCTGGCCTGTCTGCTTGACGGCGGCTTTGTGCCCGTGGTTGCGCCGGTGGCTTCCGGCCCGCAGGGGCAGGCCCTCAATGTCAATGCGGATACGGCCGCGGGCGCTGTGGCCGGCGCGTTGCACGCCGACTGCTTTGTGCTCATTTCCGATGTGCCGGGCGTGCTGGACGGCAACAAGCAGCTGCTGCCGCGTCTTAATCGGGCGGAAGTGCAGCGGCTGATCGAGAGCGACGTCATCAACGGCGGCATGATTCCCAAGGTGCAGTCCTGTCTGTATGCGCTGGATCGGGGCTGCGGGCGTTCTCTTATTCTGGACGGACGGCAGCCCTCCAGCCTGCTGCGCTTTTTGCGTGACGGCGAAGAGCTGGGAACCGTCATCGAAAACTAGAGCGTTTTACCTTTGAAAAAGTAAGCCGCGAGACGGCGGCACAGCGCCGCCCGGCCCAACGTGAGCGGAAAAACGCGTTTTTCCGTAAAACGACAGGCCGTATGGTTTGAAATGCAGAGCATTTCAGACTGAAAGTGTTCCTGGGGGGCACGTTCCGGGCTTGACAAGCGCCGTCCGGCTCTGCTAGAGCAAGGCCAAGCCGGGCGGCGGCCGCACTGCCAACCCCGTCAGGTTCGAAAGAAAGCAGCGGTAACAGATGTTGCCGGGTGCCCGGCCCACGGAAACCGCGAACAGCAATGTTCGCGGTTTCCGCGTTTTCTGTCCCGGACAGATGCGCAGGCGCGATTGCCGCGGCTGCTTCCTCACCAGAACGTATGATAGCCCTCGATCTGCATGGCGATGTTGGCAAGCAGACAGGCGCCTTCGCGGGCGGGCCACAGGGTCAGCGGATTGATGTTCATGCGCGTGAGGTGGCGCAGGCAGTCCTGCGCAGATTTGCGCGTAAAGGGGATGCGGATGCGCAGGAGATTTTCGTCGTCCTCGCAGCCGTTGGCCGCGAGCCAGTCTTCCAGCGCAACGCCATAGGGCGTTTTGGTGAAGAAGGCGCTCTGGCTGGTAAGACGGCAGGTGATGGCCTGATAGGGATAAAAGGCGTCAACGCAGGTACGGGTGCACTGCTGCGCGTAGCGCTCCGGATCGTGTTCCATGATGTGCGAACGCAGCCGCGCGTTGATGTGATCCAGTGGCGGCAGCCCCCAGATGCAGACGAAGCTGCCCCGGCTGTCGTCGAACTTCCAGAAATGGTGTATGGCAAAATAAAGCGCCACATAAGGCGATGCCGTCCAGCTGAGAAGCGGCGTATTCAGGCCGTGCTGCTGGCCGAGCGCCCACCAGTCGTTGTCCTGACGGCGACGGCTCAGGGCCAGCTCCAGCGACTCGTCAAGCTGCCCGCGCATCAGGTAGCGAAAGCGCTCCAGATGCTCATAGGCCCTGGCTTCCCGTTCGTTATAGGGCGCGTCGGCGGCAAAGCTGCGATCAAAGGCCGAAAGCAGCGGCCAGTCTTCCCGGCGCTGCCCCCGCCAGACATAGGAATTGCGCCCTTGCAGCGATTCGGAAAACATCTCCCAGCTGCTTAGTGTCAGCGTCTTTATACCGTGTGTAAACTCTTCGGAGCTCATCCCGACCTCGTTGGCTGAAATGCTGCGATGAAATGACAAATGTCCTGATTGTCTATATCTTATAAAAGAATCTTTGTAAAAGGGAAGCGATATCTATAGATTGAATAAAATATTTCTTTTTATATTGCATGCCTGGAGGCATGCGCGGGCGGATCGTCATGTCCGTCCATAGAGCGTTTCACCTTTGAAAGATCAAGCGCAAGGCGGCGGACAGCGCCGCCCGGCCCGAAGCGAGCGGAAAACCGGGCTTTTTCCGCGAAACAACAGGCCGCATGGTTTGCAACGCAACGCGCTTCAAACTGAAAACTCTGGTCGCGCCCGGCAGGCGCATCCCCAGCCTTTTCTGTCGGGCCGCCCTGTGACCCTGCGACGCAACCCGAGGGAGCCGTATGGAAAAAATGTCGATGTCCTCATCCGCTTCTGCAGGAGGAGCTGCCGCCCTTGGCTCGGCGCCTGTCGCCGGGCTGCTGCTTCGCTATTCCCTGCCCGCCATTGCGGGCATGATTGCTGTTTCGCTGTACAATATTGTCGACAGTATCTTTATTGGCCGCTGGGTGGGGCCGGATGCCCTGACGGCGCTTGGCGTGGCCTTTCCCCTGATGAATGTGGCCTTTGCCTTCGGCATGCTGCTGGGCATCGGCGGGGCTGCCGTCTGCTCCATCCGCATGGGGGCCGGAGATATGGACGGGGCGCGCCGGGTGCTCGGCAACGTGGCCGTTCTCAATGTGATTGTCGGCGTCGTCTTCTGCTGCGCGGGCATGCTTGTGCTGGACCCGGTGCTGCTGCTTTTTGGCGCCAGCGCGCAGACTCTTGAGCCGGCTCGTGACTTCATGCGCGTTTTTCTGCTGTCGCTGCCCATCGGCTACAGTCTGTTCAATCTGACGCACATCATGCGGGCCAGCGGTTATCCCTACAGGGCCATGTGCTCCCTGATTCTGACGGTGATCTGCAACGCCGCCTTTGCTCCGCTGCTGATCTGGTGGCTGGGCTGGGGGATTTTCGGCGCGGCGCTGGCCACCTTGTGCGCGCAGGCCGTGGGGCTGGTATGGGTGCTGTCGCATTTTTGCCGCACGTCTTCATCTCTGCATTTTGTGCGCGGATTCTGGGGCCTGCGCAGAAAGGCCGTCTGTGCCGTGGCGGCCATCGGCCTTGCCCCCTGCCTGATGAGTCTCTGCGCCTGCGCCGTGGTGGGCGTCATCAACATTGTGCTCCAGCAGCACGGCGGCGACGCGGCCATCGGGGCATTCGGCCTGATTAATCGCGTGCTGTTTCTGTTTGCCATGGTCGTCATGGGGCTGTCGCAGGGCATGCAGCCGGTGCTGGGGTACAATTTCGGCGCGCGGCGCCCCACGCGCGTCAGAGCGGCGCTGCGGATTGGCGTGCTGGCGGGCACAGTCATAACAAGCGCGGGTTTCCTTGCCGCCGAGCTCTTCCCCGAGGCCATCATCGGCATGTTTTCCGAAAGCGGTCCGCTGGCCGAGCATGCCGTGCGCGGTCTGCGTCTCTGCGCGCTGGCCATGCCGCTTGTGGGGGCGCAGATCATCATCAGCAACTTTTTCCAGTCCATCGGCCGGGCGGGACTGTCGGCCTTTCTGGCGCTTTCGCGCCAGTGCGTCTATCTGATTCCCTGCGTGCTGATTGCGCCGCGTTTTCTGGGGGTGGACGGCGTCTGGCTGGCTCTGCCGATTTCCGACGTGCTGGCCTTTGCCAACTGTATGCTGGTGTTTTATCTGGCCCGGCGTTCTTTGTGGGGCGTTCCTCTGATCCATGTGGCGCGGCAGTGATCCCCGGCAGGCCTCTCTGTTGCGGTTCGGAGCGCATTACCGTATATCTGGAGCGATATGCTTTTCGGCAAATACCACATCGTCATTTTCAGGGAAGGCTCCAGCGGCAGCCGCAACATGCGTATGCGGGGCTGGTTCTGCGTGCTTGTCGTGCTTGTTTTCACGGCGGTGCTGGCCTGCAATGTCTGGCTGTGGCGCGAATGGCTGCAAAATCGTCATCTGCGTTCCGAACTGGAGGCCGGCAACCGGCAGCTTGAGGAACAGCGCCGCCGCCTCAGCGGCATCAGCGGGCGCATAGACGAAATTTCCGAAGATCTGGAGCGTGTCCGCAACTTTGACGCCAAGCTGCGCATCATGATGAATATGGAAAAGGACGTGCCCGAGACCAGCGGTCCCGCGGCAACGTCCTTTGCGCGCACTTATGTGCCCATGCATCGTCAGGAGCTGGCGGTACGCAAGATTCAGGAGTTCCTCTCCTCTCTTCAGGAAAGCGCGCGTCTGGAAGAGGTGGTGCAGCAGGATTTGCTGCGCGCCCTGCGGGAGCATAAGGATACGCTGGCCTCGCTGCCCACTATCTGGCCCACCAACGGTTTTATTTCCTCGTCGTTCGGCAGTCGCAGTTCTCCTTTCGGAGGCGGACGGGTTCAGTTCCACAAGGGCATGGATATCAGCGCCCGCAGCGGAACGCCCGTAGTGGCCACGGCGGAAGGCACGGTGCAGCAGGCCGGGCGCGACGGTGCCTATGGCAACAGCGTGGAAGTGAATCACGGTTCGGGCCTTGTCACCAAATATGCCCATATGCAGCGTTTTGTCGTGGAGCAGGGGCAATGGGTGCGGCGCGGGCAGGTCGTGGGCTATGTGGGCATGACCGGCCGCGCAACCGGGCCGCATCTGCACTATGAAGTGCGGCTTAACGGCGTGCCCGTTAATCCCATGCGTTATATTCTGGATTAGACGTTTTAGGGCCTGTTAACACTATTCGTAAGTTGTTTGGGGGGAAGGGAAACCCCTCTGCTAGTGCGAGAGGGGTTTCCCTTCCCCCCAAGCCCCCTATCCCTTCCCCAGCGCGCTTTTATCGGGGGAGAAGTCAGGAATACGAGGCGTCCTGCCACCAAAGACAAGTGGCGTGTGTTCAGGCTGTTTGTTTTATCTATTGAAATTATTTGTAAAATTTGTGTTAACAGGCCCTGGAGCGTTCCAGCTTTGAAAAGGTAAAACGCGACGTGCTGCGAGGATGTCCGTCGCAGGGCGTCGCGTTTTTTTATGCAGCGTTGCCGGAAGGAAACATTCTCTCCTTACGCATGCGCTGTGAAGGAGGCTTGCGATGGATGCCCTGCATTGTATTGCCGGACGGCGTTCCTGCCGCTCCTATGAAGAAAGGCCCGTGCCTGCGGCGATGATTGACGAATTGCTGCGCCTCGGCACAAAGGCCGCGACCGGTTCGGGCTTGCAGCCCTGGGGCTTTGCGGTGCTGGAGGGGTGGGAGACTTTGCGCGCCCTGTCCGACGAAATCAAGGCCTGGCTGCTGCCCCGGCTGGAGGAAGAACCCTGGCTGGCACAGTATGAGGAATGGCTGCACAGGGATTCCTACAATATTTTTTACAATGCCCCCGCGCTGGTGGCTGTGTACGGCGATCCCGCGTCTCACTGGTATATTTATGACGCCAGCCTGTGTGCGGCCAATATCATGCTGGCGGCGCATGCGCAGGGCCTCGGGACCTGCTGGATCGGTTTTGCCGAATCCTTCTTGAACCGGAGCGAAATCAAGGCCCGCTACCATGTGCCGGAAGACTTCCGGCTGGTCAGCGCACTGACGCTCGGCTTTGCGCGCGGGCATCTGCCCGAGGCGGAACGCCGGCCGCCGCGCATCTTTTATCGGGGATAGAGCGTTTTTTGAGTAAGCGGGAAAAACGCGCTTTTTCCGTGAGATGACAGGCCGTATGGTTTGAAGCGCAATCGTTTCAAACTGAAAATGCTCTGGTGCGGCTGTTTTTCAGGCATGCCGGGGCGGTTGTCGCGGGAAGGCGACGGCCTCCCCGCAGTATGCCCTGTTTCCGATGCTGTGCGCCGGGAAGGAGAAAGGCCTTCCGCAACGGGCAGCGTCAGGCCAGCCTGAGCACCATGCCGCCGCAGGCGACGAGCACAACGGCCAGCGCCCGCAGGGGGGAGAAGCGTTCGCCAAGAAAGACGATGGCCAGCAGCATGCCGAAGATGACGGACGTTTCGCGCAGGGCCGCCACCAGGGCAATGGGCGCCTGCGTCATGGCCCAGATGGCGATGCCGTAAGAAGCCAGACCGCACGCGCCGCCGGACAGTCCGGGCAGGGCGCGGCCGCGCAGGTAGTGCAGATAGTCTCTGCCGTTTCTGCACAGAATGAGGATGTGCAGCGGGAAGATATTGAGAACGAAGATCCAGCAGGCATAGCCGATGGCATCGCCGCTGTGCTGCGCGCCGAAACCGTCGGCCAGCGTATAGCCCATGATGACAAACGAGGTTCGCAGCGAAAGCAGCAGGCCGCGTTTTGTGGGCGGGTGATGCCCCAGCGTCAGGCAGCCGATACCGGCGCAGATGGTCAGCAGTCCGATCCAGCCCGCCAGAGACAGCGGCGCGCCCCAGACCGTCATGAACAGTGCCGTGAGCAGCGGAGCCGTGCCGCGCATGATGGTGTAGCCCACGGAAAGATCCACTTCGCGGTAAGCGGCCGCAATGCAGATATAATACGTAAGGTGACAGAGGCAGGACAGCGCCAGCAGCGGCCATGCCTCCGGCGCGGGAAAGGACACGAACGGCACAAAGAAAAGCGCGGCCAGTCCGCCGCCGAGGCAGTTCATGGCCGATTCGTAGAGTTTGTTCTGCCCGCCCTTGACGATGCTGTTCCAGGTGGCATGCAGCAGCGCCGCCAGCAGCACCGGAATGATGAGAGAAAGCGACACGACGGAAAGCCTCCGGGGTAGAGCGTTTCAACTTTGAAAAAGGTGAGACGCGAAGGCGGCGGTACAGCGCCGCCCTGATGCGGGGACCCGCCCCTGCCGGAACTGACGCTGCGTCAGCACGAGCTATTTTCGATAAAAAAGGGAAAGCTCCCTGAGTTCTCCACAGAAAAGAGCTTTCCCCTGAAAAAGGCGCGTTGTCAGGCCGTATGGTTTGAAATGTCCTACGTGTACTGCGGTTCCATTTCCTTGACGATCTGGAAGCATTTCATGGCCTTGGCCGTGCCGGCAATGCCTTCGTATTTCTTGACGCCGGCAACGGTGCAGGGCAGCAGATCTTCCACGTCGGTATCCAGCACCAGCACGTCGCCGACCTGCATGCGCAGCAGCTGATTGCCGGTAATGGTCGTGCTGCCGAAGTGCACCTTCAGTTCCACGGGCGTTTCCATGAGGCGTTCCTTGAGGCGGGCCACCCAGGCGTGGTCCACTTCGAGGCGTTCCGTCTGGAAGCTGGCGTGCAGCTTGGAGCGGATGGGTTCGATGGTCGCATAGGGCAGGCAGACAATCATGGACCCCAGGGCGGTGTCCAGTTCCACTTCAAAGGTGATGACGACCACCACGTCGCTGGGCGGCACAATGGCGGCAAACTGCGGGTTGATTTCGCTGCGCACCAGCTCGAGCTTCACGTCGTGCACCGGCCGCCAGGATTCTTCCATATTTTCCAGCGCCAGTTTGACGATGTGGTCGACAACCGCCTGTTCGATGCGCGTGAATTCGCGGCCTTCGATCTTGGGTTGACTGCCGGAACCGCCGAAAATATTTTCCACCAGAGCGAAGACAAGCCGGGAGTCCACCACCATGATGGCGTTGCCGCGCAGGGGGTCCATCTTGAAGATATTGATGGACGTGGGCACGGGCAGCGAGCGGATGAACTCGCCGAACTTCGTCATGTCAATGGAAATGGGGTTGAGCTCCACACGCTTGCGTACGGCGTTGGAAAGGGCATTGGTACACAGGCGGGCGAAACGGTCATTGACGATTTCGAGAACCGGCATGCGCCCGCGGATGATGCGATCCTGATTGGCAAGGTCAAAGGCGACAACATCGCCTTCGTCTTCCGTCTCGTCCTTGGCTGTGTCGATTTCGCCGCCGGTAAGCCCCCGCAACAGGGCATCAACTTCATCTTGCGCCAGTACTTTGTTCATCGAACGTCCCTTTTACACTGAACCTTCTTCCGGGAAGAAGGGGAATTGCCGAACGCGAAGCCGCAGGCTTCGTCACAAGAGGCGTCAGCTTGCCGACGCTCCCGCACTGATGCGTAGAATGCAAGAACAAGGCCACTTTGACAAGTCCGTCAGGGCGTGTTGTCTTTGAAAAAGGCACAGCGCGAGGCGCGGTCCAGGCCGTATGGTTTGAAATGCGAAACGTTTCAAACTGAAATTGCTCCAGGGACAGGACTTATTATCAGATATTTATTTCCAAGCATATTTTCTGTTCGCAATATGAAAAAGTAAAACATCATTACATGTTACAAAAAAATATCTTTACCTGTCAGCACATTATGTGCGGGTTTGGGGGAAGATGGGGGAGTTTGAGGGGGAAGAAACCACTTTTTGCCGCGAGCAAAAGGGGTTTCTTCCCCCTCAAGAAAACCGTAATGAGTCCTGAGCCTAAAGGAGTCCGTAATGCGCTTGATACTTCGTTTTTCTGACGCGGACGGAACGCCGCCGGAAACGGCGGGAGAATGCGCTGCCGACAGCGGCGATAATCTGGCGCGGGCGGTCTGGTTGTCCGGCCTTGTGCCGCCCGTTCCTCTCTGCTCCGGTCTGGGGCGTTGCGGCCGCTGCCGCGTGCGGGTGGATGCCGCGCAGGCGGCGAGCCTGCCGCCGCAGCCGGAAGAGACGCGTCTGCTCGGCGAGGAGGCCGTGGCCGCGGGCTGGCGTCTGGCCTGTCGGCACAGCGTGCCAGATATTCCGGCGCTGACGCTGGAGGTGCCGCGCCCGCCCGCCCGGGATTCCCGGCGGCTGCTGCGCGGGGCCGACGAGGCGCGTTCGTTGTTGCTGGCCGTGGATCTGGGAACCACGTCCGTCTGGTGGCGCGCCCTGACGCAGGATGGAGACACGATTGCCGACGGGCATTTTCTCAATCCGCAGGCGGGCGCAGGAGCCGACGTCATGTCGCGTCTGGCGGCGGCGCGGGAGCCCGCTGCCCGGGCCCGTCTGGCTTCCCGTGTTCGTGACTCCCTGCGGGAGCTTGTCCGCCAGCTGGCCGAAGAAGGCTCGGGCAGAGTGTCCGGTCTCTGTGTGGCGGGCAATACGGCCATGACGGACATTTTTCTGGATCGCGATATCTCCGGCCTGTGCGCCGCGCCCTACCGCTGCAGCCATAAAGGAGACAGTCTGGAGCATGTTCCGGGTCTGCCGCCCGTGTATATCCCGCCCCTGCCTGCGCCCTTTGTGGGCGGCGACATCAGCGCCGGGGTGGCGGCGCTGGCGGCAGCGGACATACCGCGCCCTTTCGTGCTGGCGGATATGGGCACCAATGGAGAACTGGCGCTGCTGGACAATGAGAATCGTCTGTTTCTGACCAGTGTGCCGCTGGGGCCCGCGCTGGAGGGCATCGGCCCGGAATGCGGGCATATGGCCGGGCCGGACAGCATCACGCATTTTTCCCTTTCGCCTCTGGGGCTCGTCGGAGAAACGGCGGATGGACGCCGCTTTGCCGACGGCGCGGGGCAGACGGGGCGCGTGGCGTCCCCCGCCGCCGGGCCGCTGCCCACGGGGATCAGCGCCACCGGCTATCTTTCGCTGCTGGCTGCCCTTCTGCAGTTTGGCATCCTCGACGAGGACGGCCGTTTTTGTTCGCCCGGCAGCGGCATGCCCGTGGCGCGCGCGCTGGCTTCCCGCATGGAGACGCATCCTTCGGGCGTCCGTCTGCCTCTGCCTGCGGGGCTCTGGCTGTCTGCCGCCGATGTGGAGGAGCTGCTCAAGGTCAAGGCCGCGTTTTCTCTGGGGCTGGAAACGCTGCTGCGAGGGGCCGGGCTGGCCGCATCCGATCTGGCCTGTCTCTGCCTCGGCGGCGCGCTCGGAGAGCACGTCCGGCCGGACAGTCTGGCACGTCTCGGCTTTCTGCCTGCGATCCTTCGCGGACGCGTGCGGGCCGTGGGGAACAGTTCCCTTGACGGGGCGGCATTGCTTGCCGTAGACGAACAGGCCCGCGCGGCGCTGCGTCGCCTCTGCGAAGGCGCGCGCCTGCTGTCGTTGACGGATGCTCCCGATTTTCATGAAGCTTATGTCCGGCATATGCGTTTTGTCTGGCGCTGACGCCCTCTTTTCGTCCCCTCTGTCAAAGGATGTGCCGTATGCCTCCCCATTCCCGTCCCACTGCCGACAGGCGTTCCGCGCCGCGTACTCCCTCCCGCACAGCACCCCGAAGCACTGCCCGCTCCGGGGAATGGGAGCCCCGGCCGCCCCTGCCTTCGCCGTGGCCCGAGCCCTCTCCCCTGCTGCCGTCTCTGTCCGGCGATGCCCGGAAGCTGCTGGAGACGCTGGCCCGGGCGCTGGCGACCGTGCGACCGCTGCGCACGGCGCACCGCAAGGCCCTCCCTCGCGATATTGCCGATCTTTCCCGTCTGCTGACCGTGGATCGCGCGGAACTGCATCATCCCTACTGGGGCTCGCCGGGGCTTGCCAGCGCCTATATGCACTATTTTCTGCCGTGGAATATTGTCCGGCTGGCGCGGCTGCTGGCCGCCCTGCCCCTGCCCGATCCCCGGCGCTGGCTGGAGCGGGGGCTGCGCCCCTGGCTGCTGGATGCCGGTTCCGGCCCGCTGACGCTGCCGCTGGCGCTCTGGCTGGCCCGTCCCGACTGGCGCTCCCTGCCGCTGGGCGTGCTGGCGCTGGATACGGCTGCCCTGCCGCTGGATCTGGGGCGTCGTCTTCTGGAGGTCTGGGCCGACCTTGCCGGGCAGCCGCTCGCCTGGACGCTTTCAACCGCGCGCGGCCCGCTGGAACATCTGCCGCGTCATGCCGCGCGTCTGCTGCGGGATCGCGGCGGCGACAATGCGCCCTCCGTCTGGATGGTCAGCGCAGCCAATGTTCTTAATGAATTGTACGGCAAGGGCGCTGATCATGAGGCCGCCGCAACCGGCGACAGCGACGCGGCGGACGCGGAAGAGGAAAACGCCGCCGCAGCCGGGCGTCTGCCCGGCGTGCTGGACGCTCTTGCGCCCCTGCTCTGGGAAGGCCCGGAAGGCGACGATGCGCCCGCTCCGGCGGCGCTTTTTGTGGAGCCGGGAACCCGTCTGGGCGGCAAGACCATCATGCGGCTGCGGACGCTGGCGCTGGAAGGCGGGCTGTCCTCTCCCGCCCCCTGCCCTCATGACGGCGAGTGCCCCCTGCTGGCGGATCGCCGTCGCGGCTGGTGTCATTTCACCTTTGACAGCGAGGGGGCTCCCGGCTGGCTTCGCGCGCTTTCGGAGCAGGCGGGCCTTGCCAAAAGCAGCCTCAGTCTGGCTCCCCTGCTGCTGGTTCCCGCGGACAAGGCCGCGTCGCCCGCGGCCAATGCCGTGCGTATTCTTTCCGCGCCCTTCCGGGTTCCGGGTCTGCGCGGCGAAGCCCGCTATGCCTGTTCCGCGCGGGGGCTCCTGCTGCTGGAACGGGCGGAAGCCCTGCCTTCGGGGGCGCTGCTCCATGCCGCTTTGCCGCAGGAGCCCGCCGTGGATGCCAGAAGCGGCGCGCTGGTGCTGCCCGCGCCCGCGCCGAAACGCCCGCCTGCGGGAAAGGAGCGCGCGTCGCGTCGGCCGCGTCCGCAGGAAGGCCGCGAGGAGCGGGATGCCGCGCCGCAGAGGCCCCGTCGTCCGGCCGGGGAGCGCAGACGCCCGGGAAAGCCCGGAGCCCCTTTTCAGAAGGGCCGTTGAGGATTATATACTTAGGCGCGCCTTTGGCGCATGATTGAACGCATCATCGGGGAAGTCATCCGTTGGGGTGCCTTCCCCTTTCCGTGTCTCATACAACGAGGTCTTTTGCATGCTGACCATGCCTGTGGAGCTGCCCGAACCGCAGCTCAAGCCCCATACTGATATTGTGCTGCGCAAGCGCTATCTGCATAAAAGTCTGGACGGCGCCACTGTGGAAACCCCCCGCGACCTGTTCTGGCGTGTGGCCGCTTCCGTTGCCGAAAGCGAACGCGCCTATCCGGCGTCGCCCTATGCGCCGGAGCAGCTGGCCCGCGAGTTCTATGATCTGATGACCTCGTGGAAATTCCTGCCCAATTCCCCGACGCTGATGAACGCGGGGACGGATCTGGGTCAGCTTTCGGCCTGCTTCGTGCTGCCTGTGGGCGACTCCATCGAGGAAATCTTCGATGCCGTGAAGTATGCGGCCATGATTCACAAGTCCGGCGGCGGCACGGGCTTTTCCTTTTCCCGTCTGCGCCCGAAGGACAGCCGCGTGGGTTCTACCGGCGGCGTGGCGTCCGGCCCTGTATCCTTCCTGCGCATCTTCAATACCGCAACGGAGCAGATAAAGCAGGGCGGCACGCGACGCGGCGCGAACATGGGCATCCTGCGCGTGGATCATCCCGATATCGAGGACTTCATCCGCGCCAAGGAAAAGGAAGGCGAGTTCAACAACTTCAATCTGTCCGTGGGCCTGACGGAAGACTTCATGCAGGCTGTGGAAAAGGACGAGGAATACGCCCTGCGCTCGCCGCACAGCGGCAAGGTTGTGCGGCGGCGTCGCGCCCGGGAAATTTTCGATCTGCTGGTGGACAAGGCCTGGTCTTCCGGCGACCCCGGCATCGTTTTTCTGGACAGGATCAACCGCGACAATCCCACTCCGGATCAGGGGGAAATCGAATCGACCAATCCCTGCGGGGAGCAGCCCCTGCTGCCCTTCGAGGCCTGCAATCTGGGCTCCATCAACCTGTCCTGCTTCCACGTGCCGGGGCATGAGCAGGATGCCGATCCCTTTGAGGGCGGCATCGACTGGGAAGAGCTGCGCCGCGTCATTCGTCTGGCCGTGCGTTTCCTCGACAACGTCATCGACGCCTCGCGTTTCCCGCTGGACCGCATTGCGGAAACCGTCCGCCGCAACCGCAAGATCGGGCTGGGCGTCATGGGCTTTGCCGACCTGCTCTTCCTGCTGGGCGTGCCTTACGATTCCCCGGAAGGAACGGCGCTGGCCGAGCGCATCATGAGCTTTATCAATGCCGAAGGGCACGCGGCGTCCGCCATGCTGGCCGAGGAGCGCGGCCCCTTCCCCGCCTATGAAACGTCCGTCTATGCCCGGCAGGGCCTGGGCCCCTACCGCAATGCGACCGTGACCACCATTGCGCCCACGGGGACCCTTTCCATCATTGCAGGCTGCTCGTCCGGGGTGGAGCCGCTCTTTGCCCTGTGTTTCACGCGTAACATTCTTGACGGCGAGCGCCTTGTGGAGGTCAACCCCCATTTTGAGGCCGCGCTGCACCGCGTCAACGAAGCCACGCCGGAACTCATGGAAAGCGTGGCCCGAACCGGTTCCATCCAGCAGATGGACTTTTTGCCCGCGTCCCTGCGCAAGGTCTTTGTGACGGCTATGGATATTGATCCCGTATGGCATCTGCGCATGCAGGCCGCCTTCCAGCGTCACACCGACAATGCCGTGTCCAAGACGGTCAACCTGCCCAACAGCGCCACCCGGGAAGATATTCACGCCATTTACTGGATGGCCTACGAGGAAGGCTGCAAGGGCGTGACCGTCTACCGCGACGGCTGCAAGAATCTGCAGGTGCTGGCCACCGGCGAAGGCCAGCAGAAAATGGACGGCAACGCCGCCCCGGCAGAGCCCGTGTCTACCGTGCGCAAGCGCCCGGATATTCTGCAGGGATTTACCCAGAAGGTGCAGACCGGTCTTGGCGCCATGTATCTCACCGTCAATGAAGTGGACGGCAAGCCTTTTGAAGTTTTCGCCACCATCGGCAAGTCCGGGCGCTCCATTACCGCCAAGGCGGAAGCCATCGGGCGGCTGGTGTCGCTGGCCCTGCGCTCCGGCGTGAGCGTCCGCGATATCGTGACCCAGATCAAGGGCATCGGCGGCGAGCATCCCGTTTTTCGCGGTAAGGGCCTGCTGCTCTCCATCCCCGACGCCATCGCCTGGGTGCTGGAGCGGCGCTACCTCAAGGATCAGCCCGTCAGCATGCTGGCCCCCGATCTGGAAGAACATCGCTGCCATGAATGCGGCGGCGAACTCATCTTTCAGGAGGGCTGCCTGATCTGCCCGCAATGCGGGTACTCCCGCTGCGGCTAGGACGATGTTACGGGGGGAAGGGAACTCCCTTATCTCTGCTGTCGATGCCCGTAGCTTCCTTCGTCGCAACGGGCACGGCCTGCGGCCGCCTTCGGTCGCGGCTGGCGCACAAGGGTGTTCCCTTCCCCCCGTGCCCCCCCATCCCTCCCCCAACGCGCTTTATATGGGAGGATGTACAGGGCGGGGTTGCCGTCGCTTTCCCTGCGGTTGTCGTCCCCCGGAAAATTCCGCTGCCTGTTTGCGGGGGGCCGGTGTCTGCTTCTGATGTCGCGCCCTCGACCTCCGCGCGGCGAAGAGAGCACTCTGTAATTGTTAGTCAAAATAGATTCAGGGAGGCCTTTTCATGAAATGGATAACCCATCAGACCGCCGCCATCGGCGCGGCGCTGGTGATGCAGCTTCCCCTTGAAGGGGTTATTGCCTCGTGCGTCGGCGGCGTATTGCCTGACAAGCTGGATATGCGCATTGCGGATATGACGCCCAACCGTCAGCGCACCTTCAACCGTATTCATCGCGGCACGACGCACTGGTTCGGCTGGTGGCTGCTCCTGCTGCTTCTGGGCGGAGCGACGGGCCTGCTCCCCCGTATCCCTCATCTGCCGCCGTTCGCGCATGCCATCATCATGGGGCTGGGCTTCGGCGGGCTGACGCATGTGGTTCTGGACATGCTCAATCCGCATGGCGTGCCCATCATGCCCTTTTCCCGCAAGCCGACGCTGTCCCTCAAGCTCTGTTCCACCGGCAGTCTGGGGGAATACGTGTTTCTTGGCGCCATGCTGCTGGTTTTTGTCGCTCTGCTGGGGCCGGAGCTGCGGCATACCATCTACAGCATCGAACGCGCCGCGCAGCACTGGTTGCGTTTCTAGGGCTATTTCAGTTTGAAATGCTTCGCATTTCAAACTGAAATTGTTCTGGGCGAACCAGCCGCAGCCTCTGCTATCGATACGTCATCATAACGTGCCTGATTTCTGCTTTCCCGTGGAGAGACTGAAAACGAAATAACGGAGGCGAGGCATGGTCTACCTCATGCTGTTTTCCCTTTTCCTCGCAGGCCCCGCTATCGACGACGTGTATACGATGTTCAGGAAGGGGGAATTTCATATGCCCCCTCGCTATTTTCATCCGCAGCTTGACGCGATCGATCCCCATATTTTCATAGCCACAGCGCAGGAAGGGGAGTATCTCAAAGCTGTAACATACTGGCATAGCAAGGAAACAAATACCTGTTCATATTATATGGGCGTGTATTATCTGCACAATCCTCAAAAAAGAGATTTTTCCGGAATGCCGGTGCGGTATGTGCGCGGTGAGGGGTATTTTTTGTTCGCCGACGGGACGCGACTGTATCCGGAGCTGCCACCCGACACCCATAGAATAGGCTCAAGCGCGAAGTGGTACTATGTACGGTGGCGGCGCGTGTATAAAAATTACTACCTGATAAGCCTTTTCAGACGCTATGAGGAGACGACCGTTCGGGAAGAGCTGATGACGGCAAAGGACGGTACGGATCTCGCTCCCATTTTGGGCGAGTCCTCCGGAGAAAAGGATCTCAGCGGGTACAGCGCAATGCTTTCTACCCATGAGCCTTACTTGAGCAGGCGTGAAAAAGTGGATGGGGAGGAACGCTATTTCAGAATCCCCCTCAGCGTTGTCAAAGAAAAGGATCTGCCGCCGGATTTTCCCAGGGGACTTGTCCGCTGGCTTCCCTGAGGCGGGGATGTCGCTTTTCAGAGCTCCGGCTTTTTTGATGCTCGGTGATACCCGGAAGGAGTATTCTGTTATGGCTTCCAATCGTTCCCCGTCATGCCGCAGTCTGCTTGTCTGTATGATTATGCTTGCCTTGTCCTGCCCCGCATCGCTTCCCGCCGCTGCTCTTTCCCTGTCCGTAAAGGGAGGGGGCGCGCTTTCGATGTTTACGGACAGTCAGACGGTAACGCTGACGGCGTCGCTGAAAGACGATGCAGGCAGGACCGTCTCCCTTGACGGCGAGCAGGTGCGCTGGTCTGCGGTCAGTTCTCATGTCCGCAGCAAGGCCTGGGCTCGTCCCGCGGATCGCTGGAACGGCCTCTGCTGGGGCGGAAACGCGCTTTCGCTGTCAGGGCCGGAGGAAGACAGGTTGCGCATGGCGGGCGCGGCTCCTGCCGGCCCGACAGCGTCTCTGACGGATATTGTGGGCGAACGTGACGTCATTGTGCAGGCAAGCGTGACTCTGAAAAAGACGGGGGCGACGCACTCGGCAACGGCGCGCGTCGTGTTCGGGAAGGGGCCGCTGTCCGTGTTTGCCGGGGCTCCCCTGAAGGTCGGCACAACGTGGAAAGAGGCCGTTTCCCGTTGCGGCGGCAAGGATAACCCCGACGTGGAAACGTATCAGCCGGGTACGCGCCTGCCCTCACGGGAACAGTTGCAGGCCGTGTCCGGCGCAGGAAAAGGAGCGGCCTTTGCGGCTGGGTGGCCGCAAAATCCGCCGTGGCCGCCCCGGCAAGGCCCCATTCCGGGGGCCGCTATTCCCCTTCCCCGGGATAGCGATATCCCCCCGGGCAGCGAAGGGCCGTATTTTATTTACTGGACCGGCGAGGCCGAGAAAGTCCGCGTCTTTGCCAGGGTCGTCTATCTGCAGAGCGGCAGCGCCGGTCGCTACCCTGCCGCCGCGCCCATCGGCATAGCTGTTTGTCTTCCCTGAGCGGGAATCGCGGGCATTAGTGTTT
>DXFI01000241.1 GCA_019114565.1 Candidatus Desulfovibrio intestinigallinarum
GAAAATGAAACATCGCGGGAATACCGTCGCTTTCCCCGCGGCAACCGTCCCCCGGAAAGATAAGAGGCAGAAGCAGAATGTTTTTTAATTATACTAGAGCGTTTTGCCTTTGGAAAAGGCGGGACGGCAGGCCGTATGGTTTGAAACGCGCAGCGTTTCAAACTGAAAATGCTCTATGATAGTTAATAGACATTTTTCACCCTGCATCAAATACGCCCTGATGGAACTGCCGATGGAAGACGTGCCCATTACCCCGGCGGACTGCCGCTGTGCCCGGCTCTGTATTTCCGCCGTTTCCGGCGGCGGCGGCAAAACGCTGCTTTCGCTCGGTCTGGCGGGAGCCCTGCGCGCGGCCGGCCGGGAAATTGTCCCCTTCAAGAAGGGACCGGACTATATTGACGCCGCCTGGCTCTCGCTGGCTGCCGGACGCCCGGCCCGCAATCTTGATCCGTATTTTCTGCCGCCGGAGGAGCTGCGCCGGAATTTCCTGCTCGGCGTAGCGCGAACGCGCCGCCGGCTCCCTCCGGAAACGCCGCTGCTGGCGCTGCTGGAAGGCAATCGCGGCCTGTATGACGGGCTGGACACGCAGGGTTCCTGCTCCACCGCCGGCCTGGCCCGCACCCTGGGCTGCCCCGTCGTGATCAGCCTCAACTGCACTAAAATGACCCGGACTGCGGCGGCGCTGCTCTCCGGTCTGCAGCATTTCGAGCCGGAAACGCCCATTGCCGGCGTTATCCTGAGCCAGACGGCCTCTGCCCGTCATGAGAGCATTCTGCGCCGCGCCATCGAAGAATATACCGATCTGACCGTATTCGGCGCATTGCCGCGCCTGACCGACAATCCCCTGCCGGAACGGCACATGGGGCTTGCCTCGCTGGCCGGAAGCACGCTGACGCCGGAAACCGCGCAGACATTACAGAAGCTGACGGAGCTGGTCCGCGAGCATGTGGACACGGACCGGCTGCTGGAAGCCGCTGCGGCCGCCCCGGCCCTGCCGCAGCCCCCCGCCGTCGCCGCGCCGCCCAGTCCCGATGCGGACGCCGTCCGTCCGCGTATCGGCTATGTCCGCGACGCCGCTCTCTGGTTCTATTACGAAGAAAATCTTGAGGCGCTGGAGCAGGCAGGGGCCGAACTGGTGCGCCTTTCCCTGCTGGATACGCAGGACTGGCCGCCCATCGACGGGCTCTATCTGGGCGGCGGCTTTCCTGAAGACTGGATAGAGCAGCTTTCCGCCTCGCCCCATGTGCGCCGCCGGCTGCCCGCACTGGCTGCCGCGGGCCTGCCCATCTACGCCGAATGCGGCGGCTTCATGATTCTGACGCAGGGACTGCGCAAGGGAGAACGCCGCTGGCCGCTGGCCGGACTGCTCCCCGTAGATGTGGAATTTCATGCCCGGCCGCAGGGCCTCGGCTACGTTGACGGCATCGTCCGCGGCAAAACGCCCTATTTTCCCGAAGGGGCACGCCTGCGCGGCCACGAATTCCACTACTCCCGCTGCGCCCTCCCCCCCGAAGAGTTCCCCGCTCCGGAACTGGCCCTGCACCTGGAACGCGGCACGGGCATGGGCCCCCTCTATCCCCGGCAGGACGGCTTCTGTCACGGGGCCATCTGGGCCTCCTACTGTCATCTCTTCGCGCCCGCCGTCCCCGACTGGGCTCCCGGCTTCGTTGCCGCAGCCCGCACCTTTGCCCGAAACAAAGCATAAAAAAAGGGCCTTCCGCGACCCTGGACGGCGGAAGGCCCGATTCCTGCAGACGCGCACATTGCAGGCCGGGACATATCACAATGATACGTAATCCCCTCCCCGTCCTGCCAAGCCTGCGGGAATCATTGTGGCCATGATCCGTCTCTCCTTGCCGCCCAACAGCCACAACGGCCTGCGGCAAGACTGACGAGAGAGAGTTACGGGCGAGACGAAGAAGACGCGACCATGACCAACACTCTCAGGCAAGGCTGCGTGGATTCCCGGCCATGCCGGGCTGCTCCCGCAATTATTCCTCGCCCTTAAATTTGATTTAATTTTTATAAAGTCAATATTGAAATGTCAAGCCCAATTGGCCACAGAGCCTCCAAAAAAAATTTTCATCGCCGCCCGTCTTCCTGTCGCAGCCCCCGTCTGCTATCCCAAGGCTTGCCTTGAAGGGCCATCCTTGCATACAACGGCAGAGCCACACGGCAGGACATTGGACGAGCGCAGATGCGCCGTTCCCGATACGCACCGGACATTTTATGAAACACTCCTCTGACAATGCCCGCCTTACCGCGCTCTGGCACGATCTTTCCAGCGAGGATCGCCAATGGCTGCGCCAGAAGCTTCTGCGCCACAACGCGGCGGGCGTCTGGAGCGATGACGGCTGTCTTGATGCCGCAGAAATGCGCATCGCTGAAAACTGGTTTCACGAACGGGCGGCGTGTGCGCTCACCTCGCGGGAAAAGACTTCCCGCCTGCGCCTGTGGCTGATTTTCATGGTCCTGCGCCATGCCGGTCTGCGCTGGGTGGAAGTGGAACAGCTCCGCCGCCAGGATGTGGATCTCACCACCCAATGTATTCATATCGCGGGAGCGCATGCGCGTGACGTGCCTCTCTCTCCCATGGTCGCCGCCCAGCTGGGCACGGTTCTCGACGATCCTTCCGGCATAGGGGCGACGCTCCTGCCCGTGGAGTATGATGCCAGTCATATACGCCGCAATCTGCAACGCTGCGGCGAGGAATGCGGCCTGCCGCGAGGGCTGCTGACCGCACGCGGCCTGCGCCGCAGTCGCGGCCTTGAATTACGGCGGCAGGGCTTGCCGGATCTGGTGGTGGACGCCTTTCTCGGACGCCCCCGGCACGGCGGCGACATTATCCGCCACGATCCCCGCAACGTGGCCCGCCTGCTGCGCGACAATATCCAGCGCGGCGGCCAGACGCGCAGCAGCGCCCGCAACGTGACGCACGGACGCATTGAAGCCCTGACCCCCCGAGGCATTCTTGTCTGCGTCAGCCTGAGCTGCCCGGAGGGCCTGCGCCTTGATGCAGTCATCACCGATGCCAGCCGCCGTCGCCTCGGCCTTGAGGTCGGCGGTCTGGTCTGCGCCAGCGTCAAGGCCCCCTGGGTGGAGCTTGTCCCCGAGGCTCAGCCGCTGCCTCCGCCTTCGGGGCTGGGGGCTTCCGCGGGCGTACCGCAGAATATATTTCAGGCGCGGGTTGCCGATCTGCGCGGCGACGACGATGTTGTGGAAGCCGTGGCACGGCTTCCCGGAGGCGGCGAATGGTGCGCCGTCCGTTACAGAGCCGAAGACCCCTGGTGCTCCGGTCTCCGCGAGGGGGACGTCGTGCAGGTGCGTTTCAGTGCCTCCGCCGTCATCCTGAACAGCCTTGATCCCCTTGCCTGATTTCCCTGCAATCCGACTCCCCAGGAGATACCATGACTTCCTTTTCTCATCTGGATAAAGACGGCGGCCTGAGCATGGTCGATGTTTCCAGCAAGCCCGATACCAGGCGCATTGCCATTGCCGAAGCCGTCGTGGAACTGGCCCCGGAAACGCTGGATCTGCTCAAGCGCGCGGCCCTGCCCAAGGGCGATGTGCTGACCTGCGCCAAGGTGGCCGGCATCATGGCGGCCAAGCGTACCGCCGAGCTGATTCCCCTGTGCCATCCCCTGAGCCTGAACCGCGTCGATGTCCGCTTTGATGTTATCGACACGCCGCCCCGCGTCCGTATTGAGACCGAAGCCGTCACGACCGGCCCCACCGGCGTGGAAATGGAAGCCATCATCGCCGCCCAGATTGCCGCCGCCACCATTTATGACATGTGCAAGGCCGTACAGCGCGACATCGTCATCAACCGGGTCCGCCTCCTGCGTAAGGAAGGCGGCAAGAGCGGCGTCTTTCAGGCTCCGGCGCTGGATTAGGCGTGTTGACACTATTCGTAAATTTTTTGGGGGAAGGGGAACCCCTCTGCTA
>DXFI01000242.1 GCA_019114565.1 Candidatus Desulfovibrio intestinigallinarum
GGAAACACCTCTCGCGCGAGCAGAGGGGTTTCCCTTCCCCCCAGATAAGTTAGATAAAGACATTATCAAAACGCGCCGCAAGGGAGGTCGCCATGAACGCACGCGCGAACGCGCTTGTTGATGCCGCCGGAACGGACGAGGAACGCCGCGCCCTGCGGCAGCACAGTCTGGCGCTGGCCGATGCGCTGGCGCGGGACGAGGGTCCGGAGGCCGGGCTGGATTTTCTGCGCACGCTGTTTGCGCGCGGGCTGTACAACAGGCCGCCCATTTCCGGGGAAGCCTATACGGCATGGCGACGCCTGGCCGCCGCCGCGCCTTTGCCGCCGGTACCGGCCGAAGGCCCGCGTATTTCCGTGCTCATGCCGGTCTGCAATCCCCGGCCGGAGCATCTGCGCGCCGCGCTGGATTCGGTGCTGGCCCAGACCTGGCAGGACTGGGAGCTCTGCGTTGCCGACGACGCCTCCACCCGGGAGGACACGCGCCCTCTGCTTGAGGACTATGCCCGGCGCGATCCGCGCCTGCGTCTGATCTTCCGCCCTGAAAACGGGCACATCAGCGCCGCCTGCAACAGCGCGCTGGAGCTTGCCACGGGGCAGTGGTGCGCCCTGCTGGATCAGGACGATCTGCTGCCGCCCGAGGCGCTGGCCGTGGTCGCGGCCGCCGTCAACGCCCATCCCGGGGCGGAAGCCTTCTTTTCCGACGAGGATCAGTTCACGGAGGACGAGGACGGCCGCCGCACGCATCTTAATCCGCTGTTCAAGCCCGGCCTTGATCCCGAGCTGCTGCTCTGCTGCAACTGCGTCAATCATCTGGGCGTCTACCGCACGGCTACGCTGCGCGCCCTGAACGGCTTTATCTCCGGCCTCGAAGGCGCGCAGGATTATGATCTTGTCCTGCGGCTGCTGGCCCGTTATGGCGAGGGGGCCTTTGTCCACATTCCCCGCGTTCTCTATCACTGGCGTCGCCACGAGGGCAGCACGTCCGCCGACTGGGCCGCCAAGCCCTATGCCCGGGACGCGGCGCAGCGCGCCCGCGCGTCCTTTGCTTCCGCAACGGGCCTGCATGCGGAGCTGCCCGTGCCCGAAGGCTCCACGCATGCCCATCCGTGCTTCCAGCCTCCCCGGCGCGCGCCGCTGCTGACCGTCGCCCTGCTGGCCGACACCGCCCCCGTGCCCGCCCTGGCGGCACGCTGGTCCCAGTGGCTGGAACAGTGCGGCATGGAACACGAAACGCTGCTGGTCTGCCCCGCAGCCGCGCAGGAACACCTGCGCCCGCTGGCCGGACAGCTGCGCGCCCGGCTGGCCGTCGCGCACGGAACCGACCCTGTCACGCTGGCAGACAAGGCCCTGCGCAGTGCCCGGGGCGGCATTCTCTGTTTTCAGCGCATCAACGATGCGCCGCTGGCGCAGAACTGGGCGGCGCAGGCCTGCGGCGCGCTCCTGCGGCCCGGCATTGCCGCCGTGGGCTTCCGCTCCCTGTCGCCGCGCGGCTTTTTCCAGCATGCGGGCTATGCCGTGGGGCATCAGCGCACGCCCGACGGCGAACTCCCTGTCCTCTGCCCTGCGTATCAGGGGCTGCATCAGCGTTCCGGCGGCTATTTCAACTGGATCAACCTTCCCCATGCCGTGCCCGCCGTCCGGCTCGACGGCCTCTGCTGCCGCCGCGATCTGCTGGAAGACTGCAACGGCCTTGATACGCATGCCGGCCTCTGGGCCGACGCCGACTTCTGCTTCTCCGCCTGGAGCCGCCGCGGTCTGCGCTCGCTGGTCCTGCCGCTGGACATTCTTTCCGTCGGTTCGGCCGCGCCCGTTGCCGCCTCCCCCGCCCTGCGCGAACGCTGGGGCGAGCTGCTGGCCGCGCCGCCCTTCCAGAATCCCGCTCTCTCCTGGACGCCCGGAGGCTGGCGTCTGCGCCCATTGTAAAAAGGGAAAGTTACTGCGGGGCAGGCCCCCTCTGCTGTCCCTCTTCACCCGCGCGCCAGAGGCAGAGCGCACAAAAAAAAGCCCGCCTGCTCCCCGGAACACAGGGGGAACAGGCGGGCCGGAAGATCTTCAAATAAGCCGGTTATTGCACGTTCCGGCTGCGGATTTCCTCCAGCAGCTCCAGAAAAGCCTCCAGCGACGGCACCCGGTACACGGACGCGGCCAGCCGGCGCATGTCGTCCAGAGCCGTAATGTCCTCCATGCCTGCGGCAGAGGTTGCCGCCGTCTCGCCGAAGCGATCCGCCAGCAAGTCCTGCAGCGTCAGCCGCAGCGTGCACAGGCCTTCGTTGCGGCCGGTCTTCAATCCCGCCGTAAGTCCTGCCGCCAGCCCTTCCGCGCGGCCTTCGACCAGCCCTTCCGCACGGCCTTCGGCCAGCCCTTCCGCGCGGCCTTCGGCCAGCCCTTCCGCGCGGCCTTCGGCCAACCCCTCGGCGTGCCCCTGAGCATGCCCCTGAGCGTGACCGCGCAGGCGCGTCTCTTCCCACCAGTCCGCCATATTTTCTTCCAGCATGGTCTCGACCTCCTGCAAATCCTGAAATTCCGGCACGGGCTGCGTGATGCCCGTGCG
>DXFI01000243.1 GCA_019114565.1 Candidatus Desulfovibrio intestinigallinarum
AACAAAAAAAATAAGGGGGGCCGGGCCATGACATCACGGGGGGCGGCGCTTGTCTCCATGCATCTGGCGACGTTGCTTTTCGGCGTTTCCGGCGTGTTTGGAAGGCTGACCGCGTGCAGTGCGGAAATGATCGTGTTTGGGCGTACGGTCTTTGCGCTGGGGATGCTCTGGTTGCTGTTCCTCTGCCGGGGGATCAGGCCGTGGCGGGGCGTGGACGGGCGTCAGGCTGCCGGGCTGGCTGTTTCAGCTGTGCTGCTGGCGCTGCACTGGTTCACGTTCTTTCTGGGCATCAAGACGGGCGGTGTGGCGGTAGGGACGCTGGGTTTTGCCTGTTTTCCGGCCTTTGTAGCCGTTTTTGAACATCTTTTTTTCCATGAGCGCATCACGCGGACGGAAAAGTGGCTGATACTGGCCGTGACGTGCGGACTTGTGCTGGTGGCGCCCAGCTATGATTTCGGCGACAGGGGCACGGAGGGGCTGCTGTGGGGGATAGTTTCCGGCGCGATCTATGCGCTCAATGCGGTCAGCAATCGCCGCAACGTGGGTTCCATGAGCGGAGAACAAGCCTGCTGGTGGCAGTATGCCTTCATCGCGCCGCTGACCCTGCCGTTGGTGGCGCAGGAACTGCCGTCGGTCAGCGGGATGGACTGGCTGTGGCTGGCCTGCCTTGGGCTGCTGTGCAGCGGTCTTGCGTATACCTTGTTCGTCAACAGTTTACGGGCCATCCCGGCCCGACTGGCTGCCATCGTCATTGCGCTTGAGCCGTTGTACGCCATCCTGGTGAGCTGGGTGCTGCTGGATGAAGCGCCGGGCCTGCGGACGCTGGCGGGCGGCGCGCTCATCTTGGGGGCGGTCGTGGCCGCCGGCCTGCGGCGGCAACCGGCCTGACGGGCCGTCCTCGTGCGGTGCGGCGGCCTCATGGCCCATACTTGCGGGCCTTGCCGCCATTTTGTATGCTGGAGTGACGTATTTTGCCTTTGTTCAGTTCGGATTTAGGCCACAGAAACCTGCCCGCCGCGAGTGTCTGCTTCCGTAAGGCGGCGGTGGTGGAAAAATCGGTTTTTGTGGTTTGGCGTACAGCTTTGGCCGATGTTTTTTGCCGCCCTGCGGGCGGGATGCGGCCAGGTCTGGAGGACGCCAAGTCCTGTTGCACTGATCCGGACAGCCAACCTTTGACAGCGAGTCGCCATGATCCTTGAAATAGTTTCGTACCCTGATCCCCGTCTCAAGCTGAAATGTGAGCCGGTCCAGGAAGTAACGCCGGAAATCCGGCAGCTTGCCGCCGATATGCTGGAAACCATGTACGCCGCTCCCGGCGTGGGGCTGGCCGCGCCGCAGGTGGGGCGCAATATCCGTATGCTGGTCATGGATGACGGCGCGCAGGAGGAGGAACGCCGCCCGCGTGTGATCATCAATCCCCGTCTTACCCTGGAAGGGGAAAAGGTGACCAGCAAGCAGGAGGGCTGCCTTTCCGTTCCTTTCAACTACCGGGCCGACGTGACGCGTTACGAGCGCGTGCGCCTGCAGGCGCAGGACCTCGATGGGAACGAGATCGACGAGGAGCTGACGGATTTTGCGGCCATCATCGTGCAGCACGAATGCGACCATCTGGACGGCGTGCTGTTCATCGACCATATCAGCCGTCTGCGGCGCAGCATGTATGATTCCAAGGTAAAGAAATGTCTCAAGAGAAAAGCTGCCGAATAGTCTTCATGGGCACGCCGGAGCTGGCGGCCGTGGTGCTGCGGCAGCTGGCGGCCTGGCCCGGCGGCGAGGTGCTCGCCGTGTATACGCAGCCGGACAGACCGGCGGGCCGTGGCCAGAAGCTGCGCCCCAGTCCGGTCAAGGAGGCCGCGTTGGAGCTGGGCCTGCCGGTGCGGCAGCCGGAGAATTTCCGGGATGCCGAAAGCGTGGCGGAGCTGGCAGAACTCGCGCCGGATGTGCTGGCCGTGGCGGCCTACGGGCTCATCCTGCCGCAGGCCGTGCTGGATATACCGCGCCTTGCGCCGCTCAATGTGCATACCTCGCTTTTGCCGCGCTACCGGGGGGCCGCGCCCATCCAGCGTGCCATCATGGAGAACTGGCAGCCGGGGGCGGAGAGCGGCGTCTCCATCATGCGCATGGAGAAAGGCCTGGATACGGGCCCTGTTTATGCGCAACGGCGCATTGCGCTTGCGGAGCAGACGGCGGGCAGCCTGCATGATGCTCTGGCCGCGCTGGGCGCGGAGGCGCTGCTTGAGGTGATCAGTGGGCTGTGCGCCGGGACGGCCAAGGCCGAAGCGCAGGACGAGGCCCAGGCAAGCTACGCCGCCAAGGTCTTCAAGGAGGACGGCTATGTGGACTGGAGCTGTCCGCTGGCGGCAGTGCATGCGCAGATCCGCGGCGTGACGCCTTTTCCCGGCGCGCGGACGCTCCTGCACGCCGAGGGGCTGCCCGAGCCGTTGCTGTTGCAGATCTGGCCCGGACAGCCGGAAGCCTTTGCCGCGGGAGAGCAGCCCCCCTGCGGAAGTCTGCGGCGGGACAAGGCGGGACTTTCCATCTCCTGCGCCGATGGCTGGTACCGGCTGGGTCGCGTGCGGCCTCCGGCAAAAAAGGAGATGGACGCGCTCGCGCTTTGTAACGGTTTGTTACAAAAAATGCCGTTGGGGATCAGCGGCACGGCGTCCCGTCCCGAGGCATGAGAATTTGGCGTCCGAACCGCGTACGATTCGGGCGTCTTTTTTTGCGTTTTTGACCTGTGGTTCAGGAAAAGGCCTTTTTTGCCTGAGAAGGGCGTATAGCGCCAAAATGGGCTATATATGCTTAACTGGCAATATTTCCTGATAATTTGCCGCGCGGACAGGGCAGATGCAGGCGGGCGGACCGGCCTGTCTGCGCTCGCGAAGGCCCGGCGGCATCTTTTTTCAGCACCACGAGGGCAAGATGTCCTTTTTTGACAAATCCCCCCATTCCCTGCCTGCCGACGAGTACGGCGGGGCGCACAAGCGGATCTTCATCGGCATGATGCTGGCGTCCTGTCTGCTGCTCTGCCTGTGCATCGTCTTTCTCTTCATCCTTCCCTGGCTCGATCTGGGGGACATCTTCAGCTGGCTGCCGGCTTTCAATCGTGGGCTGGGCGTCCTGCTCATCATCGGGGTCTGCTGGCTCTGCCTGACGCTGGTGGTGCATATCCACACCGGCCGCTGTTTTCCGGGGATACGCCCTGTCCGGCAGATGGTGATCCGTCTGGTCTTTCCGCTCATGGAAGTGCTGTCCCGTCTGGTCGGCGTGGACAAGGCGCTGCTGCGCCGTTCCTTCATCAAGGTCAACAATGAACTCGTGCTGGCGGACAGAAAGCGGGTTCGGCCTGAGGAGCTCCTGCTCCTGCTGCCGCACTGCGTGCAGCGCAGCGCCTGTCCGCATCGCCTCAGCTACAAGGTGGATCTCTGCCGCCGCTGCGGCCTGTGCCCGGTGGGCGGGCTGCTGGACCTGCGCGACGCCTACGGCGTCCATCTGGCCATCGCCACGGGCGGCACCATCGCCCGGCGCATCGTGGTGCAGCGCAAGCCACGTTGCATCATTGCCGTGGCCTGCGAGCGAGATCTGACCTCCGGCATCCAGGACAGCTATCCGCTGCCGGTGTTCGGCATCCTCAATGAACGGCCCAATGGCCCTTGCCTGGATACGCTCGTCCCGCTGGACAGGCTGGAAGAGGCTATCCGCCTTTTTCTGGATGTGCCGGCCTCGCAGCCGCGCGTCATCCTCAAGGAATTACGTCCGCAGCCTGCCGGGGCCTGAACAGGGCCTGAGGCCGGACGCAGGGGAGGGCAGGGGAATGGTCTGGGGTCGGCGCCGATGAAAAAGGCAGGCAGCACAGCGCCGCCCAGCCGAAAGCGAGCGGAAAAACCGCGTTTTTCCCGAAGCGACAGGCCGTATGGTGTGAAACGCGAAGCGTTTCACACTGAAGATGTTCCAAGGCCTGTCAACACAAATTTTCCAAGTAATTTCATTCGATAAGGCAAAAAAACTGTCCACGCTTCATTTGTCTTTGGGTCGGGTCGCCTCGCGTCCCGGACTCTTCCTTCGGTAAAAACGCGCTGGGGAAGGGATAGGGGGCTTGGGGTGAAGGATGACGGGAACGCCTTTTCTTGCTTCGCTGCGAAAAGGCTGGCTCGCGCTGGCGGCGACCGAAAGGCGGCCCATAGGGCCGTGCCCGTTAGGCGACGCAGGAGCCTTACGGGCATCGACAGCAGAGCGCGACCGAAAGGCGGCCGTAGCCGTGCCTGTTAGGCCGTAAGGCCTTACAGGCATCGACAGCAGAGCGAGGGGGTTCCTTCCCCCCAAAACAAAGAGCGAATAGTGTTGACAGGCCCTACAGGCACCGGTGAGACATATAAGGAGCATCCATTATGACACGCCATGCTGCTGCCGGACAGGCGAACAGCCTGTTTGGGGAAAAGGCAAGGTTGCGCCGTCTGGGAGGGAGTCCGCTGGCTTTGGCCGTGCGGGCTCTTTGTCTGCTGGACGCCCACCATGCGGCGGGCTGCACGGTCCAGGCCGCTTTGCAGGAGGTTGCCGCTTCCACGGCGGACGGGGAGCCTTCTGCGCGGAGTCGGGGGAAAAAGGCCTCGCCGTCCGCTGCGGGAGACAGCGCCGCACGGGACAGGGCGCTAGCTACGGAACTGACCTATGGCGCGCTGCGGTATGAGCGCCGCCTCGGCTGGATCTTGGGCAAGTGCATCCCGGCCCCGCAAAAATTGCCGCTGCCGCTGCGGCGCATCCTTCAGACCGGCGTCTATGCCCTGCTTTTTCTGGAACGGGTCCCGGCGCATGCGGTGCTGCATACTGCGGTCAGTCTGGCATCGGGCATGTACGGTACGCGGCTGGGCGGGCTGGTCAACGCCACCTTGCGCAATGTGCAGCGGTTTGGGGCAGCGCCGTTGTCCCTGCCGTTTTATGCCGGCAAGGAACCTGTCGATTTTTTCGGCAACGGGCAAAGCCCTTGCGAGGCCGGAGCGGACGAACCGGAAGAACTGGCGCAGGCGGCCCGCTTTTACGGACTGCCGTCCGCGCTTGCCGTCTGTCTGGCTGAAGAGGCGGGCGGCGCGCCGGAAAGGGTGGAAGCGCTCTTCCGGCGGTCGGCAGAGCGGCCGTGGCATGGCTGGCGCATCAACGCGGCTGCGGCGCAGGCCAAGGGGCTGCGGGCGGCCGCACTGTCCGAAGTCCGTGCATCGTCCGGCAAAGCTGACGCAGCCAGCCCTGACAAGGACGCTGGCGGGCATGTCTGCCGTGTGGGAGAGTGGGGGATCGCCTATGCGCCGGGAAGCCAGCCGGAGCGTCTGGACGGCCGTCCCCTGCGGGAGTGGGAAGCGGAGGGAGCGCTTTCCGCACAGGCTGCCGGTTCGCAGGCCATCCTTGAAGAACTCGGCCTGCGGGGCTGGATAGATGAGGGCCTGCCCATCTGGGACGCCTGCGCCGGTCAGGGCGGCAAGGGGCTGGCGCTTGCGGAGCGGGGAGGGCGGCTTGCCCTCTGTACGGACACTTCCCGCGCACGGCTGGAACGTATCGCACGAGAATGCCGCCGTCTGGGCCTGGCTTGTCCCGCGCTGGCGCTGGCGGATGCCCGCTTCCCCGTCATACGGCCGGGCGGCTGGGCGGGCGGGATCATCGCCGACGTGCCGTGCAGCGGTTTGGGGGTACTGGCGCGACGTCCCGATATCCGGCGGCGTCCCTTTGCGGAGATGCGCCGCCTTGTGGAAGTGCAGCGGGATATTGCGGCGGCGCTGGCGGCCTGCCTTGCCGTGGGCGGCGAGCTGGCCTACATGACGTGCACCCTGCGCCGTGAAGAGAATGAAGAGCAGGTGGAGCGGCTGCTGCGTCTGCCGGGGCTACGGCTGGAATGTCGCTGCGTCTGGAAGACGCCGTGGGATCATCCGTGGCTGGAAGGCATGTTCGGGGCACGGTTGCGCCGCGTGGAATGATATACGCCTATATGTCGTCGATGCCGCATCGCTGATGCAAGGGGGCCCTCCGAAGCATTTGCTTCGGGGGCCCCCTTTGCTGTGCATCCCGCAAAAGCCTGTCGCCAGGGGACGGAAAAGCGCTTGGCGCAGCCATAGCCAAACGACGCCCTGTGCGCTCGTGGCCCCGTCAGCTAGCGTATTTTGCCTTTGAAAAGGAAAGGGGAGGCGGGGGGCTCGTGTCCCTGTCCTCCTCCGATAAAAGCGCTGGGGAAGAGATGGGGGGCTTCCGGCAATGGAAGTACGCGCTGGACGTGCTGGCCGACCGCAACGTCTGGATGGACACGTCCTCCTGCATGCAGGAGATCGACGACGACACCCTGCGCGCCATCCTGCGGCGGCACCCGCGCGAAAGGCTGGTCTTCGGCACGGATTACCCCATCATGGACCCGCAGGACGAGATCGACGCCCTCCAGCGCCGCACCCGCTTCACGGACAGCGAGCTTGACGAGCTGCTCATGAACGGATCGGCCATGCTTTTTGGCTGAGCCCGGCCCCTGCGCTTTCGTCCACGGGCGGTTGCGCGGGAGGGGCCCGGCCCCGTGCACGGCAAGGCCCCGTTTCCTGCCGGGAACGGGGCCTTGTTCTGCGCGCCTTGCGGAGAAGGGGGGATCAGTCCTGCGGGGCTGCGAGGCGGGCGCCGATGCAGCCCACGAGGATCAGCAGCATGAAGCCGGCCTGGGGCAGGGAGATGCGGTCTTGAAAGAAGAGCATGCCGCCCACGGCCACGCCGATGGAGCCGAGGCCGGTCCACAGCGCGTAGGACAGGCCGGCGGGCAGGAAGCGCATGGCGTAAGCCAGCAGGCCCATGTTGAGGAAGCTCAGGACAATGGGGATGAGGGCGGCAACAAGGGGACGGGAGGTCGTGGGAGCCCATTTGAGGCTCAGGCCCCAGATAATTTCCGTGACGACTGCGGTGCACAAGGCAAGCCAGGGCATGGGGATACTCCTTGCGGCTTACGTGGTGAGCGCGGGCATGCGGAAGCCTGAAGATCATGCCCGCGTTCCTCAGCAAGGAGGGCGTATGCCGGCTTTCTACCATCCGGGACATCCCGTGTCAAGTCCTAGGCTCAGGACTCATTATTTCCAACGACGTCAAAAAAGGATAAGTATGGATATGGAGGTTTCTATGTCCACTCTTTTTTACCTTTCTTCCGCTCAGATGGATGTCATTCGCCCTTTCTTTCCTCGTTCAAGAGGCATTCCCAGAAGGGACGATCAAAAAATTATCAGTGGAATTATCCATGTTCTCAAGTTCGGTCTCCGATGGAAGGATGCTCCAAAAGAATACGGCCCCTATAAAACTCTTTATAACCGTTTTGTCAGATGAAGTAACATGGGCGTCTTCGAAAAGATTTTTACGGCTCTTTCCGAAAGTACCCAGGACACATCCCTTCTCATGATTGATGCTACCTGTCTGAAAGCTCACAGAACTGCCGCAAGTTTGAGAAAAAAAGGGCTTCCTCTCGCTGTATCGGACGCACAAAAGGAGGATTGAACACCAAATTACATGTAGTCTGCGACTTCGACGGACGTTCAATTCGGACATTGCTGACAGCCGGAACCATCAGTGATTATGGCGGTGCGGCATGTCTCTTGCCAACTCTGCCTTCAACCCGAATACTTCTTGCTGACAGGGGCTATGATGCCGGATGGATTCGCAGTTTTTTGAAAAATCTAGGTTGCACTCCCTGCATTCCTTCTCGGAAAAATACAAGAGTCATGAGTATTACAACAAGAAACAATATCTCCAGCATCACAAGATAGAACACATGTTTTCCCGGTGAATGACTGGCGTCACATAGCCATGCGCTATGATCGCTGTGCTCATACATTCCTTTCAGCAATTCACCTTGCGGCTATCGTTATTTTTTACCTTTAATGAGTCCTGAGCCTACAAGATGGCCGCCATTCTGGACAAGTTCCCGAAGCTCCGGGTTTGCGCCGCGCATCTGGGGGGCT
>DXFI01000244.1 GCA_019114565.1 Candidatus Desulfovibrio intestinigallinarum
CTAGCAGAGGGGGTTCCCCCTCCCCCGAAAAACACCCTGTAAACGCAGCCTCACAAGCAACAAGACCTGAGGGTGTCATGAAACTTCCGAATATTCCGGCAATGGTCGGCGGCCTGGTTCTACGCTGGATAGACGCGCTGGGCGGCTTTGCACTTTTTCTGGCTTCCGGGCTGGGGCACATTTTTACAACGCCCCGGATTTTCGGGCGTTCGCTGCGGCAGTTGTACGTTATCGGCTCGCAGTCGATGTTTCTTATTCTGCTGATCGGCCTGTTCTGCGGCATGGTTCTGGGCTTGCAGGGCTATTACACGCTTGTGCAGTTCGGTTCCGTAGGCATGCTGGGCTCCGCAATCTCTCTGACGCTGATCCGGGAGCTGGGCCCCGTGCTGACGGCCATCATGCTGACGGGCCGGGCCGGTTCCGCCATGACGGCGGAAATCGGCGTCATGCGCATCAGCGATCAGATTGACGCGCTGGACGTCATGGACATCAATTCCATGGCCTACCTTGTGAGCCCGCGCCTTGTGGCCTCGCTCATCGCCTTTCCCCTGCTGACGGCTATTTTTGACACCATCGGCATCATCGGCGGCTACCTGACCGGCGTTCTCATGCTGCACATCAACGAAGGGGCCTACTTTTACCGCATTGCCCATTCCGTCACGGCCGGCGACGTTACCGGCGGCTTCATCAAATCCATTGTCTTTGCCGTCTGCGTCACCACGGTCTGCTGCCGCCAGGGCTATTACACCCATTTGCGCCGCGACAGCGTAGGCCCGGAAGCCGTGGGCAATGCCACCACCTCCGCCGTGGTCATTTCCTGCGTGCTCATTCTTATTGCCGACTATACGCTGACATCGTTCCTGTTGTAGAGAAGGCCCCGCACCCGGCCTGGAGCATTTTCAGCTTGAAATGCTTCGGATTTCAAACCATACGGCCTGTCGTTTCGCGGAAAAAGCGCGGTTTTTCCGCTCACTTTTGTCCGGGCGGAGCTGTGCCGCCGCCTCGCGTTTCACCTTTTTCAAAGTTGAAACGCTCTATTTCCTGACTCCGGGGGACGGTTGCCGCGCGGAAAGCCCCTGCATACCCGAACTATCCATCCTCCCCGTTAAAGCGCGCTGGGGAAGGGATGGGGGGTCCGGGGGGAAGGGGAAACCCTCTCGCGCCAGCAGAGGGGTTCCCCCTCCCCCTCGGAAACAACCACCAACGAGGTTTCTTATGGAAACATTTACGCCAGCAGCCGAGACGGACGGCTGGGACATACGCTTTCAGAATCTGACGGCGGGCTACGGAACGCGGGCGGTTCTGAGCAATATCAACGCCACGTTGCCGGGCGGCAAGGTGACGGTCATTCTCGGGGGGTCCGGCTGCGGCAAGTCCACGCTGCTGCGGCACATCATCGGCCTGTCCCGGCCCATTGGCGGCAACATTCTGATCGGCGGGCATGATTTCTTCCATCTGCCGGGCGGGGAGTTCCGGCGTCTGCGGCGGCATATGGGCGTGCTGTTTCAGGACGGCGCGCTGCTGGGGGCTCTGACGCTGGCGCAGAATGTGGCGCTGCCGCTGACGGAGCACCTCAAACTGCCGAAGGACGTGGTACGCCGCGCGGCGCTGCGTGTTCTGCGCATGGTGGAACTGGAGGACTTTGCGGACTTCTACCCCAACGAGCTTTCCGGCGGCATGCGCAAACGCGCCGGACTGGCGCGCGCCATCATTGCCGAGCCGCGCATCCTGCTCTGCGACGAACCGACCTCCGGCCTTGATCCCATCACCGCCGCGCGCATGGACGCCCTGCTCAAGGCCATGCACGAATTTTATCCGGCCATGACCATGATCATCGTCAGCCATGATCTGGCCAGCCTTGACGCCATTGCCGATCATGTGCTGGTGCTGCGCGAGGGCAGCGCCATTTTCAGCGGGCCGCTGGAGGAACTCAGGGAAAACGACGATCCCTATCTGCGCAGTTTCCTGAATCGCCAGCCCGGCGACAACAGCAAACTGACGCATACGCCGCCGGACCCCGAAGTGCGGGCCGCCCTGAACCGCTGGCTGAACAGCGGCACGCCGGCGCAGACGGGCAAGGGGTAGCGCAACCGGCCGGAACAGGAGACAACCGGCGTCCGCGCAGGGCGTCCGGTCCTTTCCGCATCTTGAACAACAGCCTTCCGGCGCGTATGGTGTTATGCGCCGCTGTGCGAGGAAAAACCATGAATACGTTTCGTCAGACCGCCGTGGGCGTCTTTGTGCTGCTGGGCCTGATTTGCGTGGGCTATCTCACCATCAAGCTGGGCAAAATGGAGGTCGTTACCGACAAGGGCTTTGAACTGTCGGCCACCTTCAATTCCGTCTCGGGCCTGCGCGTGGGCGCGGATGTGGAACTTGCGGGCGTGCCCGTGGGCCGCGTGACAAATATCGTCCTTACCGACGACATGCGCGCCCGTGTCAGCCTGCGTCTGGACAGGCCCCTGCAACTGACCGACGATACCATTGCCTCGGTCAAGACCAGCGGTCTTATCGGCGACAAGTACATCAGCCTTTCCCCCGGCGGTTCCCCCGACATTCTGCCCGCGGGCGGAGAAATCACCGAAACCGAAGCGCCCACGGATCTGGAATCCATCATCGCCAAATACGCGCACGGCGGCGTCTAGTCCGTCCCTGACGGACTCCGCCGGACGCATTGCCGGAGGAACGCCCCCGGGACGGCCCCCGGAGACGTCCGCCGACCTACAAAAGGAGCATCCATGAAAACTCTGCTATCGCGTTGTGCGGCCGCACTCTTCTGTTTCTGCCTTCTTGCCGGAGCGGCACAGGCGGCATCCCCCGCGCATCAGACGCTGGAACGCGTCATCAACAATGTGCTGAACCTGATCAAGGACCCCGCCTACGCCAACCCGGCGACGCGCGCCGGTCAGCGCGCCAAGATTGAAAAAGAGGCGCGCACCATTTTCGATTTCGGCGAGTTCTCGCTGCGTACCGTGGGCGCGCGCTGGAAGACCTTCACCCCCGCGCAGCAGAAAGGTTTCAGCGAAGCCTTTGCCAATCTGCTTATTCCCACCTATGTGAACAAGATTGACGGCTACAACGGCGAACAGGTGGTCTACCTGGGCGAAGCGAGCAGCAGCGACGGCAGCAAGGTGGAAATCCGCACGGAAGTGGCCCTCAAGGACGGCCGCAAGATTCCCGTGGCCTACCGCATGCTGCAAAAGAGCGGCAAGTGGTGGGTGTATGACGTGCTGGTGGAAAACCTCAGCCTCGTCAAGAATTACCGCACCCAGTTCCAGGACATCCTGACTTCCGGCACGCCGGACGAGCTGATCAAGCGCATCAACGAAAAGGCGCAGGAAGTGCGCGCCCAGAAGGGCTAGGCCATGACTGTCCGTTCTGCCGGAATGGCGCCGGCGCTGCTGCTCCTGTGCCTGCTGGCGGCCGTGCCGACGCATGCCGCGGGCCCCACGCCGCCGCCCGCGCCCTCAAGCCTGTACGACGCCGAAAGCGCCGCGCTGCCGCCCGGCGCGGTCAGCGTGCGCCCGGCAGGCAGCGCGGCGACTGTTTCCGACGAACTCGACAATTATGACGACACGCCCGTCACGGGCATCTATGATCCGCTGGAGCCGTGGAACCGCTTCTGGTTTGCCTTTAACGACATTTTCTATGTCCATATCGCCAAACCGGTCTTTGAAGCCTACCAGAAGGTCATGCCGCGCCAGATTCGCGAAGGCGTGAGCAATATCTGGGACAATGTGGGCTTTCCCAAGCGGTTCATCAACAACCTGCTGCAAGGCAAGGGCAAGGGAGCCTTTGTGGAGCTGGGCCGCTTCTGCACCAATATTTCCGCGGGCTTCGGCGTCATGGACGTGGCCGCGAGCAAGAAGGTGCTGGTTCCCTACGATCCCAGCGGCGAGGACTTCGGCCAGACGCTGGGACGCTGGGGCATCGGGCACGGCGTCTACATTGTCTGGCCCTTCCTGGGGCCCAGCTCTCTGCGCGAATCCGTGGGCTTTGCCGGAGACTGCGTTGTTGACCCCTTCTTCTATGTCTATCCGTGGGAACTCTCCACAGTCAGCGAGCTGTATCTGCGCTTCAACGACCTGGAGGGAACCCTGTCCACCTATACCAGCCTGCGCGGCATAGCCGTGGACCCCTATATCGCCGTCCGCGAAGCCTACATCAGCTACCGCAATCAGCAGGTACTGCGCTGATCCGCCTTTCTCCTGCAACCGCAAGCCCTTTTGACCGCGCGCCAAAAGGGCTTGTTTTTCTTCTCAACCCCGGAGCCCTGCCCGTGACCGACGCCCTGCGCCTTGAGCATCTCAATATCGACTTCTCCAACGAAGACGGCCCTCTGCGCGCCGTCCACGATCTGTCTCTTGCCGTGCCGCGCGGCAGCATCGTCTGCCTTGTGGGCGAATCCGGCTGCGGCAAGAGCCTCACGGCCCGCGCCGTCATGGGGCTTCTGCCCGAAGGAGCCCGCGCCTCGGGCCGCATCCTGCTGGAAACGCCGAAGGGCACGGAAGACGTGCTGACCCTGCCCGCCCGTCATCTGCGCAGCCTGCGCGGCGCCTGCATGGCCATGATCTTTCAGGAACCCATGACGGCCCTGAATCCCGTGCTGCGCGTGGGGCAGCAGGTGGACGAGGTGCTGCGCCTGCATCTCGGCATGAGCAAAAAGGAAGCCCGGGCCGAAACCCTGCGGCTCTTTGGCGAAGTGGGCATTCCCGCGCCCGAAAGCCGCTATGGCGACTACCCTCACCGCCTCTCGGGAGGCATGCGCCAGCGTGTCATGATTGCCGCCGCGCTGGCCTGCTCGCCTTCGCTGCTGCTGGCGGACGAACCCACAACGGCGCTCGACGCCACCATTCAGGGGCAGATTCTGCGTCTGATTCATGACCAGAGCCGCAAGAACGGCATGGCCGTACTGCTCATCACGCACGATCTCAGCGTGGTGGGCCAGATGGCCGACAGCGTGGGCGTCATGTACGCCGGGCGGCTGGTGGAATGGGGCGATACCGGAGCCCTGCTTGACGCTCCGGCCCATCCCTACACGCAGGGCCTGCTGCGCTGCGCGCCGGATCGCTCGCTCATGGGCGCGAGCCGTCTGCCCGCCATTCCCGGCACCGTGCCGCCCCTCGGTCAGATCCCCCCAGGCTGCCCCTTTGCGCCCCGCTGCTCCCGCGCGCAGGACGACTGCCGCGCGACCCCGCCGCCCCTGCGCCGGCTTGACGAACGGCACGCCGTCGCCTGCTTTCATGCCGGAGAGGAAGCCGCGCCAGGGGCTGTCAACACTAGAGCATTTTCAGTTTGAAATGCTTTGCATTTCAAACCATACGGCCTGTCGTTTCGCGGAAAAAGCGCGGTTTTTCCGCTCACTTTTGGCCGGGCGGCGCTGTGCCGCCGCCTCGCGTTTCACCTTTTT
>DXFI01000245.1 GCA_019114565.1 Candidatus Desulfovibrio intestinigallinarum
CCCTTGCGCGCCAGCCAAGGGGGTTTCCTTCCCCCCAGAAGAATAATGCAGCGTCAGCAGCCTAGTACTGGGCCTGCTGCGCCGTGGGGCGGAGCTTCCAGATGCTGGCAAGGAGGGTGGCGACGGCCTTGTAGAGTTCTTCGGGAATCATGTCGCCGACCTCGACGGACTTGTAGAGGGCGCGGGCAAGGGGGACGTTTTCACGAATGGGCACGTGGTTTTCCCGGGCAATTTCCTTGATGCGTTCGGCAAGGAGATCCGCGCCCTTGGCGAGAACCACGGGCGCGGGAGCTTCCGAGGCGTTGTAGCGCAGGGCCACGGCAAGATGGGTGGGGTTGGTGACGACAACGTCGGCCTTGGGCACGTTCTGCATCATGCGCTGCTGCACTACCTGCATCATCTTTCTGCGCTGCTTGTTCTTGATGACGGGGTCGCCTTCGGCCTGCCGGCGTTCGTCCTTGACCTCGCTCTTGGTCATTTTCATGTTTTCCTTGTAGGAATAGCGGGTCTGCCAGACGTCGAAAATGGTGATGGCCAGCAGGGGGATGGCCGTATAGAAGAGAATCTGCCGCGCCATGCCCAGCATGAAGCTGGCCACGCCTTCGGGCGTGGCATAGTACATGGGCAGGAAGTTCAGATACTGGCTGTAGATGATGTAGCCGGGAATGATGGCCAGAATAACGGCAAAGGCAAGGCTCTTGAGCGCGCGGAAGATGGTCATGGGCGAGAACAGAATCTGTTTCAGGCCCTTGACCAGATTGAACCGCTGCCACTTGAATTTGAAGACCTTGAAGGTCCAGAGTTTGCCCACCTGCACGCGCTGGACGATGAGCACCAGCAGCCACAGGCCCAGCAGAATGGGCAGCACCATAATGGCAAAGCGCCAGGTAAGCTCGATGGCAAGATCGCGCACGTTCTCGATGGTGGGGTCAAAGTTCCAGATGCCGCCGTGGAAGCGGCGGAACAGAGCGAGCATGCCTTCCTGTATGGTGCCGATCCACGCGGTGATGAGGGCCATGCCGCCGTACAGGCTGACCATGCGCGGCAGTTCCTGCGAACGGGGGACGTTGCCCTCGTTACGCATTTTCTGTTCGCGTCTTGGGGTGGCTTCTTCTGTTCTGCTGGGGTCTTTCTGCTTGCCGAACATATGCGGTCCTTGTGCATTTTCAGTTTGAAATGCTGTGCATTTCAAACCATACGGCCTTTCGTTTCGCGGAAAAAGCGCGGTTTTTCCGCTCGCTTCGGGCCGGGCGGCGCTGGACGCCTCGCGTTTCACCTTTTTCAAAGTTGAAACGCTCTTGTGCATTTTCAGTTTGAAATGCTGTGCATTTCAAACCATACGGCCTTTCGTTTCGCGGAAAAAGCGCGGTTTTTCCGCTCACTCCGGGCCGGGCGGCGCTGGACGCCTCGCTTATACCTTTTTCAAGGTAAACGCTCCTGCGCCTGCGGGCGTCAGGAAAAGAAGGTCTGGAACGGTCTCAGACCGACGGCAGATAGCCGTGCTGTTTCAGATAGTCAAGCGTCGTGGGCGGGGCCAGCTGTTCCAGCTGTGCCGTATCGCCGTATTTCAGGGCGCGCCGCAGGGACGATGCGCTGATGATGCGCCCGTCCGCGGTGGCGCGGCGGGGCAGTTCCACAAATTCGATGCCGTGACGCGGCAGAATGGCGCGCATGGCGGCATTGTACTGGCGCGTCAGGCGGCAGAGGGGCTCCTCGCCCGCAAAGCGCTTGCCGATACCCAGCAGCGGCGCAACGACGGTCGCAAAAATCTCCAGATCGCGCCCGGCGTCGATGCGGACATGCTGGAGTTTATCCTTGTCGAAGTATTCCGGCAGCGTTTCGGAGGAAATGATCAGCCTGCCGCCGGGCACAACCGCAACGCGCTCTTCCTCCGCCAGCGCCGCGCGGGCCATGGCAAAACGGGCTTCAAAGCTGAACTGCGACTTGTCCTCTTCCAGAATGAAGACATAGAGAAAATCGCAGCGCCGCAGCGCCTCCCGCACCAGAAAGGCGTGCCCGCGCGTGAAGGGATTGGCGTTCATGACGATGGCGCCCACGTCCCGGGCCTCGGGGGGACGCCGCGTCTTCAGTTTCTCCAGCTCCCGCACGTAGTCACGCAGGCCCGGAGGCACGACCGGGGCGCGTTCCCGCACCAGCTCCCGCAGGCAGGGAAAAAGCCGTTCCGCGACCAGCGCGTAGCCGCCGCCGTTCATATGCACCGTATCGAAAAAGATCTCTCCCTGCGTGTGCGGCCGCTGGAAGATGGCGGAAATATCCTTGAAGGCAAAGAAGCTTTTGTCGGGGAAGGCGCGCAGAGCCTGCCGCAGGGCCGCCTTGTCTATATCGCTGGTAATGAGCACGGCCACGTCGCCCCGCTGAAAGGTCGTGCGCGGGGACAATATCTGACGGGCCGCCACGGGCACGCCGCCCCAGTTGGCCGCATTGACCACCCGCACGCCCTCGTCCGGGGCCTGTTCGTTGAAGGCCCGCTGTATCCGGCTGGCCACGGTCTGCGCGTCGGCGGCAAAGGCCCCCACGGCAACGCAGTTGCCGAAAAAGTAGATCGTTTTGCGCCAGTCGGCCGGGCTTCCGTCCGTGACGCGCTCATGGTTGACGACATTGTAAAAGCGCGAGGCCGTGTCCGCCAGCAGGAAAAGCCCGTTGCAGGCAAACGTCCGAAAGCCCGAGCGCTCGTAAAAGAAAAGCTCCTCCCGCTCCTGCGCCGACATGCCCGGATAGAGCGCGGCCAGCTCTTCCCGGTTGGCGGGATTCAGATAATAGCGCCAGAAACGCCGCTCCACGCAAATATCCCGCTCGTGCGCCGAGGGCCGCCGGATACGCTCCACCGGCCGCGCCACGCGCACCAGCAGCAGCCGGGCCCCGCTAGCGGCTATCTTGTGCAACAATGCCTGATACATGACTTCCCCATACTGCCCCAAATCCGCGCGCTTGGGAAGGCGTTTCCGGGCGACCTGCCGGAAGCGGCGGGCGTATGGTTTGATTTGTGAAATGTCGGGGGGAAGGAAAAACGTTTTCGTGTTGGTACGAAAATTGAAAAAGAAGGGGGAGAAAAAGGCCGTGCCTGCCCGGCGACGAAGGGTGTCCCGGTAAGGAAAAAGAGGTATTTCAGGGAATTAAGGAAATATCGCAGCACGGCGAGACGAGGAGAGGTGTCAATATGGCGACGGTATCGCTTCCGAAGTTGGACTACGGCAAATTCTCGCGGCAGGGCGAAGTCATGCTCGCCG
>DXFI01000246.1 GCA_019114565.1 Candidatus Desulfovibrio intestinigallinarum
AGAGAGAGAGAGAGAGAGAGAGAGAGAGTTTTGCTTCTCTTCCAGCCTCTTTGCAACCCACTCCATCACCGCTCTTGACCCGTTAAAAGGCTCCTTTGCTATGCGGCTCTCCGTCCAGAATCCATCTCTTATGCACTCTGTCTGGCATTCATAAGCAGTATCCAGAAAATAATTCTCTTTTGTCTTCATTTGTAACCTACCTTCGGAAAGAGTGAGAGACAGTATAGCCTTTTGGCCTGTTTTTTTCAGCGGCGCCTATACGTCACGACACTATCAAATATCAATATTAGCCAATGAAATCAATAAATAGCCGCATCTCGCGGGTATCCTCAGAGAGAACAGAAAAACGGCACCAGAAAGGGAACGCTGAAATCCAGCAGCATGGCGTGGACGATGGAAATAAAGGTCCACTGCACTCCCGCATGCCGCACGACGGTGGGCAGCGTGCTGTCCATGGTCGAGGCGCCGCCGCAGGAAATCAGGCATTCAGGGCCAAACAGGCGCACAATCAAAGGAGCCGCGGCAAAGGTCAGCAGTTCCCGCGTGATATTGGCCATAAGCGCGATGGCGCCCAGTTCGGCGCCCTTGCTCATGGTAATGATGACGGAAGAAAGCGAGTAGTAGACAAAGCCCGATCCTACGGCAAGACACTCCGTCAGACTGTAGTCAACGGCCAGCCAGGCCAGAGCGGAGCCCAGCAGGGTGCCGACGCCCGTCGCCAGCGGCAGCAGAAGCGTCCGGGGGCGCAGGGTCCGCAGGATATCGCACATGCGCTCATCCTTGCCCAGAGAAATGCCCACCAGCGTCATCAAAAAATAAAGCGCGTACAGGGCCGACATATGCGAGGTCAGCACAGACGGCAGCAGCGCCGCCCAGGCCAGCACAAGTCCGAGACAGAAAAAGAAAAGAATGCCCGCACTGCCTGTGGCCAGTGCCAGCAGGCGGCGGGACAGGGATTCCTGCACGGGCTCTTCCGAAACCAGCCCGGCGTCGGCCGGCGCGTCAGGAACACGCGGCAGATGGCGGCGTATCAGCCGCACGCAGCAGAAGCTGCCGATCAGACCGCACAAAGTCAGCCAGAGAGCCACGCCTCCCAGCCGGGGCAGAACACGCAGCAATTCGCTGTCGCCGCCCACACTCGCGCCCAGCATGAAAAGCAGAAAAAGAACCGCGGGGGGAATGACGTGGGCGCAGAAACGAAGACAGACGGCAGGCCACCGCCATTGACGCGCGGCACGACGTCCCAGGTAGCCAAGGATAATTCCGGAAAGCATAAGCAGAAGCGGCGTAAACATGAAGGCATCCGTGTCAGAGTTGCTAAAGCGTTTTGCTTTTGAAAAGGGCAAAGCGCGAGGCGCGGCCGAAGTAAACGGAAAAAACGCATTTCTTCCGCGAAACGACAGGCCGTATGGCTTGAAACGCCCAACGTTTCAAGCAGAAAATGCTCCAAGCCGCGCCAGCATGCCAAAGTCGACGGCGCAGGTCGAGCAGGAAAACGATCAAAAAAATCTTGACGTCGCGCTCGAGGACGCGTAAAGAGTTTTTCGTCACGGGGCTGTAGCTCAGTTGGGAGAGCGCTTGAATGGCATTCAAGAGGTCAGGAGTTCAATTCTCCTCAGCTCCACCAGATTTCGGGGTTCGCATTGCGAACCCCTTTCTTTTTTGCACGGACAAAAAATTTTACGCAAAAACTCCCGCCGCTGCGCTTCCCGCGCCTGCGGGTACAAGTTTTTTCACGGCACCCCATGCTTTGCTTTTTAAATATTTTAATTATATCAATACACTAAATAAAATATAGAATATGGCACTGCTCTTGCTTTATGTAAAATACCTTCCTTTCTTTGCTGACACATTTCTCCAGAAGTAACGGCCTGCCTTCCCCAGCAGGCCGTTTGCTTTCGGCCCGAAACTCTTTCTGTCTGAAATGCTGTGCGTTTCACAGCCGGCGTTTCGCGAGAAAAATGCGTTTTTCCCGCTCAATTCGGGCCGGACGGTGCTGTGCCGCCGCCTCACGCTCTGCCTTTTTCAAAGACTAAACGCCCTAACAGCCCCTGCCCGCTGGATTATCCGTTCCCTCTGTGCCATACTCCTCCTGTCGCGGAGCCGAGGCTCCCCGGACGCCTACGATTACGAGGATTCCATGCAGCATCACGATTTTCTGGCTTCGGAATATGCTCCCGCCGCGCCCGAAAAGGCCGCATTCCATGTCATTCCCGCCCCGCTGGAACAAAGCACGTCCTACGGCGGAGGAACCGCGCAGGGGCCGGCGGCCATCCTTACGGCATCGCAACAGCTGGAAGCCTGGGACGGCATCAGCGCCCCCTGCGAAGGCGGCGTCTACACGGCCCCTGCCGTCGATTGCTCCACAAGCGAAAAAGCTCTGAACGGTATTGAGCAGGCCGTTGCCGCGGCGCTGGCCTGCAACGCTCTGCCGGTGCTGCTTGGCGGGGAACATACCGTTACGCTGGGCGCGCTCCGCGCGCTGGCCCGGGAAGCGCAACACAGCGGCAGGCCCTTCGGCATTGTCCAGTTCGACGCGCATGCGGATCTGCGCCCCAGCTATGAGGGCAATCCCCTCTCGCATGCCAGCGTCATGTATCGGGCTGTTGCCGATCTGAATCTGCCGCTGGCACAGTTTGCCATGCGGGACTACTGCCGCGAAGAAGCCGAAATCCGGCAGCGCTTTCAAGTGACGTCCTATGATGCCGCCGCACTCTATGCCGACGGCCTCCCGGAACAGCCTCTGCCCCCCGACTTCCCGTCCCGCATCTATATCACCTTTGATGTGGACGGGCTGGATGCCTCGCTCATGCCCGCTACGGGAACCCCCTCTCCGGGCGGACTTTTCTGGCATGATGCCCTGCGCCTCATTGAGCGCTGCTGCAGGGGCCGCCGCGTCGTCGGCATGGATGTTGTGGAGCTGGCTCCCCTGCCCGGCCTGCACCACGCGGATTTCACGGCAGCCAAACTGACGCATGCCCTTATGGGCTTTGCCCAGCGTGCCAACGCCGCCGTCAACGTCTAAAACGTTTTACCTCTGAAAAAGGTAAAACGCGCGGCGGCGGACAGCGTCACCAGGTCCGATGCGAGAGCGGAAAAGCCGCATTTTTTCCGCGAAACGGCAGGCCGTATGGTTGGAAACGCACAGCGTTGCAAACTAAAAACGCTCCAGGAGTCCCGCATGAAACAGACAGCTGTCACCTTTCGCGCCGCCAAGGGCGATCACCGGCTGGCCATGATCACGGCCTACGACTACAGCATTGCCCGTCTCATGGATGACGCCGCCGATGCCATCCTTGTCGGCGACTCTCTCGGCATGGTCATGATGGGTCTTGAAGACACCCTGAGCGTCGGCATGGACGACATGATCCATCACTGTGCCGCCGTGGCGCGCGCCGCGCAGAAAGCGCTGGTCGTGTGCGACATGCCCTTCATGAGCTATCAGGTTTCGCCGCAGCAGGCCTGTGAAAATGCCGGGCGGCTGGTGCGGGAAGGCCGGGCGCAGGCGGTCAAGCTGGAAGGCGGCGCGGAGTTCGCCCCGCACGTGGAAGCCATTGTGCGGGCATCCATCCCCGTCATGGGGCACATCGGACTGACTCCCCAGTCACTGCACAGCCTCGGCGGCTATAAGGTGCAGGGCAAAAGCGCCGAAGCCGCGCAAAAAATGCTGGACGACGCGCGCGCACTTGAAAAGGCCGGCGCATTTGCTCTTGTGCTGGAATGCGTACCCACGCCGCTGGCGACACGCATCACCCAGGAAATAAGCATTCCCACCATCGGTATCGGCGCGGGGCCCGGCTGCGACGGGCAGGTGCTGGTCTGGCAGGATATGCTGGGCATTACGGAACGTCTGTCCCCAAAGTTCGTCAGGCGTTTTGCGCCGGTGGGCGAGACCATGCGGGCGGCCTTTGCCGCCTACGCGGACGAGGTTCGCGCCGGTACCTTCCCCGGCCCGGAACATGGTTTCAGCATGGACGAAGAACTTCTGGGACGCATTTACTAAACCGGAAACACCATGCGAATATTACATATTATTACTATTCCCTACTCTGATTTTTGTTGCGATTATTACCGGTTTCTTTTAAAGAATAAGGAAATACTTGATAAATTTAGCATAAAATATATAAATACAAAAAATTTTTTCTATGACATAGAATCCCATCAATATATTGCAACGCTTCTCTGCCACTTCATACAAAACAAAAACAGGGAATTATACCAGAGGGTTAAAGATGCTCTCCAGCCCTTTGAAATTGAAGCCCAAAAAAGCGCGGCTCACGATCTGCTGCTTGCCTTTGATGCTATTTCACCGAATATTCTTACAGAGCTGCATACTATATTGACGAGAGAAGAATTCCCGACATTAAAAAATTTTACATTTAATATAGTCAATATATTATCACCTCAGCAGGAACTCTTTGAGGGTTCCTATCGGTTCTGCAAACCTCTCATCAGGCAGAGTATGCAGGACAGAAAGCATAAATATATAAATTCACTAAAATGTGCTCCCGAATCTCTGTATCTGGAAGCCGAAAAAATCTGCGAAACACCGCCGAGCGTCGTGCTGGCTGGAAGTAAAAAGCGCCCCGATGCGGTATCCTTGCTTCGCCATATCGCTCCGCATATTCCCGCTCATGAGCTCTCTCCCATACCCGACACACGTCTGGAAGAACGTCATAGCGTAGAATTTATTCATAATTTTGAAGCTGCCATTCATCTTCGCGGCCTTTCTTACGAAGAGATTGCCACAGCGCTACGCCGGCTTGGCCCGCGCAGCTGGAACGATGCATGCACATGGACGCCGCCGGACATTCTGCAGGAAGTACAGGAGGCCGCAGCAGACAATAACCGCCGTCTTGCCCGCCTTCTCTTCCACCGGGAAGAACTCTTTGAAGACGCCGCGCCCATTTCCAAAGACTGGACTCCCTACGAGGGCCTGTCTCCTGAACTGCGCACCACCATCCTGAAAGATATTATGGAGGCCAATCCGGATATTCAGACGGGCATGAACCGTATATGTTCCTGCCGCTGGCAATATGCCGTTCTTCCCCCGGAAGAAAAACAGCTTTTCCCAGCTTCGGATCCAGCGGAGCTGCGGGTGCGGGAACCGCTGGTATCCGTCCTTACTCTGACACGAAACCATGCCTCCATGATTACCGAAAATCTGGAAAGCATCCTGACCCAAAAAGCAACTTTTCCCTTTCAGCACATTATTGTTGATGACGCCTCCACTGACGGCACGCAGGACATCATCAACGACTATGCGGCACGTTATCCTCATATCAGGCCAATCCTGCTCAAGCACAGGGCTCCCCACGGCGAAAACGTCCGCGCCCTTTTCGAGCAATGCCGCAGCAAGTATGCCGTTCTCTGCGACGGAGACGACTACTTTACCGATTCCGGCAAGTTGCAGACGCAGGTTGACTTCATGGAGCGCAATCCTGACTGTGCGCTCTGTTTTCACCCTGTTTCCGTTGTATACGAAGACGGCTCTCCCACAAAAACCTACCCGCCGGCGGATCTGCTTCCGGGAGGCGAGCGCCTCTGGTACAGCCTGCGGGATCTCCTGATTTCCAATTTTATTCAGACGAATTCCGTCATGTATCGCTGGCGCTTTCAGGAAGGTTTACCCGAGTGGTTTGATCCGACGCTCATCCCAGGGGACTGGTACTGGCATCTGCTGCATGCCGAAACAGGCAAGATAGCCTATCTGCGCAAACCCATGAGCGCCTATCGCCGCCATGCCGCTTCGCTCTATGCGCATGCCGAAAAAAATCATGTCGCTCACCGCCGGGATCACGGATTAAGAGAATTGCGGACCTACAGCGTCTGCAATGCCCACTTCCATAATCGCTATTACAAGGATTTCAGCCGCCTTGCCCGGGGTGTTTTTGCCGATTTTGTGCAGAATTACCTCAAGACGAAGGACGACAGCCTCCTGCAGGAAGGCATTGCCGCAGCCCCGGACTTTGCCCGGGACTTCCTTTCCCTTCTGGCATCACAAAACATGCATCTGCCCCCCTCCAGGGGATAAATACCCCTTAACCTTTTACGCATTCGGCCGATAGAGATCAGGAGAGGATAAACGGCGCAGGCACGGAGCGCCCAGTCCCCAAATGAGGAGACCATGTCCCAGCCTATCGAACGAGTACCTTCTTACGGCACAGACGAAAACGCCACCTATGACGCGCTGATTCAGCGTGTACAAAATATCGGCCAGAATCGCGCCGCCGCGTCACAGCAGCAGCGGACCGGTTCCGATGTTTCCCGCGAGCTGGAAAAGCGCTCCGACGAGCTGAATCTCAGCCCCGAAGCGCAGGCGCAGCTGCGCAAGCTGCAACAGCGCGACCGGGAAGTGCGCGCCCATGAATCGGCCCATCTCTCCGCCGCCGGACAGCACGCCGTCGGCGGCGCGCAGTATCAGTATCAGAAGGGCCCCGACGGACGCATGTACGCCATCGGCGGCCATGTTTCCATCGACACGTCCTCTGTTCCCGGCGATCCCGAGGAAACGGAACGCAAGGCGGAACAGGTTCGCCGCGCGGCCCTTGCCCCCGGAGAACCTTCCGCACAGGATTCGCAGATTGCCGCTCAGGCCGCCCGCATGTCCGCGGAGGCCCGCACCGAGCAGCGCACTAATCCTGAAGAGGAAGACGGGCAGAAGGTTTCCGCCGCGACGTCCCGCAGGGCCGCCGACAGCTATGCCAGCGTCGGCAGCTTCTTTGCCGATGCCGACAACGGCGTCGGTCCCGCAGGCAGCGCCTACGGCTCCATCAATCGGGCCAATGAAAGCGCCGCTTCCGGCGGCAGCCCCCTTTCCGGCATGGGACGCGCCCTGCGCGCCTACGCCGTTTCGGCCATGCAGGGCATCATGCCCACCAACCTGGCCCCCTTCGGCACCGGCATTTCGCTGCAGGTGTAACACTCTTTC